>CAUUIG010000027.1:0-18021 GCA_963545095.1 uncultured Streptococcus sp. | reverse complement strand
AGTCGCTTAACCAATTGGAACAAGCCATTGTAGACTATATTGATTACTACAACAATAAACGAATTAAGGTAAAACTAAAAGGACTTAGTCCTGTGCAATATAGAACTAAGTCCTTCGGATAAATTATTTGTCTAACTTTTTGGGGTCAGTACATAAATTATTTATTTGTAGCACTTGTACTAAAAATAAGTTAAAAATTACTAATTTTACTTTCTTATATAAATTATTCCTTCCAAAATCTTATGATTTCCTCTATTTATTATAGTTCTTATATAAACCTGCTTGACTTTTTACTATATAGATAATAAAATTAAATTGGTTTTATGTAAACGTTATCAAAATAGTTATATCAAGGAGGTTTTATCATGAAACTAGACAAGAAACAGCGTTTCTCAATCCGCAAGTATGCAGTCGGAGCAGCTTCTGTACTGATAGGATTTACCTTCAGTGCGCAAGTCGTATCTGCAGATGGACTCACACCAGCACCAAAAGCTACTGAAACTTTGCAAGCTGTGCCGGATAGCCCACAAGCATCAGAAGCACCAATTCAAGATAAAGAAGAAAAACTTGTAAAACAAGCTGATAAAACTATAAAAGAGGAAGTTAAAATTAAAAAAGATACTGTTAACACAGTTGTTCCAAAAACAGACAATGCGGTAGCACCGGTAGTAACAGAACATACCAGCCCAGCCCCTACTACGGAAGCAGAAAACACAACTCAAGTGGAAAAAAGCGCAGAGAGTGCCCATACTGAGAAGAAAAACGAGCCTGCTATTCCTGCTGTACTCGCTCCGACTACTGAACGTGCCACTCAAGTAAATGAAAAACTAGCGAAAAAGAAAATTGTTTCTATTGATGCTGGACGTAAATATTTCTCACCAGAGCAACTAAAGGAAATCATCGACAAAGCGAAACATTATGGCTACACTGATTTACACCTATTAGTTGGAAATGATGGGCTCCGCTTCATGTTGGACGATATGAGTATCACAGCTAACGGCAAGACTTATTCGAGTGACGATGTCAAACGTGCCATTGAAAAAGGTACAAATGATTATTACAACGATCCAAACGGCAATCACTTAACAGAAAGTCAAATGACAGATCTGATTAACTATGCCAAAGATAAAGGTATCGGTCTCATTCCAACAGTAAATAGTCCTGGTCACATGGATGCTATTCTCAATGCCATGAAAGAATTGGGAATCAAAAACCCTAACTTTAACTATTTTGAGAAAGAATCAGTTCGTACTGTAGACCTTGACAACGAACAAGCGGTCGATTTTACAAAAGCCCTTATCGACAAGTATGCTGCTTATTTCGCGAAAAAGACTGAAATCTTCAACATCGGACTTGATGAATATGCCAATGACGCAACAAACGCTAAAGGTTGGACTGTCCTTCAAACAAAAGGAAAATATAGTAAATTCATCACTTACGCTAATGATCTTGCTCACATCGTCAAATCGCACGGTCTAAAACCAATGGCCTTCAATGATGGTATTTACTACAATAGTGATACTAGTTTCGGAACTTTTGACAAAGATATCATCGTTTCAATGTGGACTGGTGGTTGGGGAGGTTACGACGTCGCTTCTTCTAAACTTCTAGTAGAAAAAGGTCACCAAATCCTAAACACTAACGATGCTTGGTACTATGTTCTTGGGCGAAATGCAGATGGCCAAGGTTGGTACAACCTTGATCAAGGATTAAACGGTATCAAGAACACTCCAATCACTTCGGTACCAAAATCCGACGGAGCAACTATTCCATTCATCGGTGGTATGGTAGCTGCTTGGGCTGACACTCCATCTGCACGTTATTCACCATCACGCCTCTTCAAACTCATGCGTCAATTCGCAAATTCTAATGCTGAATACTTTGCAGCTGATTATGAGTCTGCAAATCAAGCACTTAACGAGGTACCAAAAGACCTTAACCGTTATACTGCAGAAAGTGTCGCAGCAGTTAATGAAGCGGCAAAAGCTATCCGTTCGCTTGATAGTAACCTCAGCCGTGCCCAACAAGACACGATCGACCAAGCAATCGCAAAACTTCAAGAAGCAGTCAGCAATTTAACCTTCACACCAGAAGCTCAAAAAGAAGAAGATGCTAAACGTGAGGTTGAAAAACTTGCTAAAAACAAGGTGATTTCAATCGATGCTGGACGCAAATACTTTACTCTTGACCAACTCAAACGCATCGTAGATAAGGCCAGCGAGCTCGGATATTCTGATGTCCATCTCCTTCTAGGAAATGACGGACTTCGCTTCCTACTCGATGATATGAGCATCACTACCAACGGAAAAACCTATGCAAGTGATGATGTCAAAAATGCCATCATCCAAGGAACAAAAGCTTACTACGACGATCCAAACGGGACTGCACTTACACAGGCAGAAGTGACAGAACTAATTGAATACGCTAAATCCAAGGGCATCGGTCTCATCCCAGCTATTAACAGTCCAGGTCACATGGATGCTATGCTGATTGCTATGGAAAAATTAGGTATTAAAAATCCTCAAGCCCACTTTGACAAGGTCTCCAAAACAACTATGGACTTGAGAAACGAAGAAGCGATGAACTTTGTAAAAGCCCTCATCGGTAAATACATGGACTTCTTTGCAGGTAAAACAAAAATTTTCAACTTTGGTACTGACGAATACGCTAACGACGCGACTAGTGCCCAAGGCTGGTACTACCTCAAATGGTATCAACTCTATGGCAAATTTGCCGAATATGCCAACACCCTCGCTGCTATGGCCAAAGAGAGAGGTCTTCAACCAATGGCCTTCAACGATGGATTCTACTATGAAGACAAGGATGATGTTGAGTTTGATAAGGATGTCATCATCTCTTACTGGTCTAAAGGATGGTGGGGTTACAATCTTGCAACTCCTCAGTACCTAGCAAGCAAAGGCTACAAACTCCTCAACACCAACGGAGACTGGTACTATGTTTTAGGCAATCACAAACCAGACGAAGCTTATCCACTTTCAAAAGCAGTTGAAAATTCTGGTAAAGTTCCATTCAATCAACTTGCTTCTACCAAGTATCCTGAAGTAGATCTTCCAACAGTCGGAAGTATGCTTGCTATCTGGGCAGATAGACCAAGCGCTGAGTACAAGGAGGAAGAAATCTTTGAACTTATGACTGCCTTTGCAGACCACAACAAAGACTACTTCCGTGCTAATTATAATGCTCTCCGCGAAGAAATCGCGCAAATTCCTGAAAACTTAGATGGATATAGTAAAGAAAGTCTTGAGGCCCTTGACGCAGCTAAAACAGCTCTAAATTACAAACTCAACCGTAATAAACAAGCTGAGGTTGACACACTTGTAGCCAAACTAAAAGCTGCTCGCTTAGGTCTCAAACCAGCTGTAACTCACTCAGGAAGCCTGGATGAAAATGAAGTGGCTGCCAATGTTGAAACCAGACCAGAACTCATCACAAGAGCAGAAGAAATTCCATTTGAAGTTATCAAGAAAGAAAATCCTAACCTCCCAGCTGGTCAGGAAAACATTATTACAGCAGGAGTCAAAGGTGAACGAACTCACTACATCTCTGTCCTTACTGAAAATGGAAAAACAACCGAAACAATCCTTGATAGCCAGGTAACCAAAGAAGCTGTTAACCAAGTGGTCGAAGTCGGAACTCTAGTAACACATGTAGGCGATGAAAACGGACGAGCCGCTATTGCTGAAGACAAACCAAAACTAGAAATCCCAAGCCAACCAACTAGAGCAAAAGCAGAAGAACAACAACTCCCTGCAACAGGAAGTCAAGACTCTGCAGGCTTGGTCGCAGCAGGACTCATGGCCACACTAGCAGCCTATGGACTCACTAAAAGAAAAGAAGACTAAGCCTTGTTAGATACAAAAATAAACAGCGAAATTAAAGCTCGCTGTTTATTTTTTAATTAATCACCAAGTCCAAGACGTTCAAAGATATCATCCACTCGTTTAGTGTAGTAAAGAGGGTTGAAGATTTCATCGATTTCTTCTTGTGTGAGGCGTGATGTTACTTCTGGATCTGCTTCGAGAAGCGGTTTAAAGTCTACTTGATTATCCCAAGAGTAGGCTGTTTTTGGTTGCACTAGGTCATAGGCTTGCTCACGAGTCATACCTTTTTCAATCAAGGTCAGCATGGCACGTTGGCTGAAAATGAGACCGAAAGTTGAGTTCATGTTGCGGATCATGTTTTCTGGGAAGACTGTCAAGTTCTTGACGATATTTCCAAAACGGTTAAGCATGTAATCAATCAAGATGGTTGTATCTGGTGTGATGATACGCTCAGCTGATGAGTGAGAGATGTCACGTTCGTGCCAGAGAGCCACGTTCTCATAGGCTGTAATCATGTGACCACGGATAACACGCGCAAGACCTGTCATGTTCTCAGAACCGATAGGGTTGCGTTTGTGAGGCATAGCAGATGAACCTTTTTGCCCTTTGGCAAAGAACTCTTCCACTTCGCGCTGCTCAGATTTTTGCAGACCACGAATCTCAGTCGCCATACGCTCGATAGAAGTCGCGATGCTGGCAAGAACCGCAAAGTACTCAGCGTGAAGGTCGCGAGGAAGGACCTGTGTAGAGATTTCTTGAGCACGAATACCCAATTTGTCGCAGACATATTGCTCTACGAATGGTGGGATGTTGGCAAAGTTACCAACCGCACCAGAAATCTTACCAGCTTCCACACCAGCAGCCGCATGCTCGAAACGCTCGATATTGCGCTTCATTTCGCTGTACCAAGTCGCCAATTTAAGACCAAAAGTTGTCGGCTCAGCGTGCACACCGTGGGTACGACCCATCATGATGGTGAACTTGTGCTCCTTAGCCTTATCAGCGATGATGTTGGTGAAGTTTTCAAGGTCACGACGAATGATGTCGTTGGCCTGTTTATAGAGGTAGCCGTAGGCCGTATCCACCACGTCGGTAGAAGTCAAACCATAGTGGACCCACTTGCGCTCCTCACCAAGAGTCTCAGAAACCGCACGCGTAAAGGCAACTACGTCATGGCGAGTCTCTTGCTCAATCTCCAAAATACGGTCGATGTCAAAGTCCGCCTTCTCGCGAATCAAAGCCACATCTTCCTTAGGGATTTCCCCCAACTCAGCCCATGCCTCGTCAGCCAAGATTTCCACCTCAAGCCAAGCACGGTATTTATTTTCTTCACTCCAAATATTCGCCATCTCAGGGCGAGAGTAACGGTTGATCATGTTGTTAATTTTTCCTTTCTTCTAAAGCTGTTGGGAATAAACTATCTAGGTAAAGCAAGATTTCTACTCAAACTCCTCTTTTCCAATAAACACAGATGGATAGTGATCTAATGTATTCAAATCCATATCCAGCGGTAAACTATAGATAGCTAAATAGTTTTCAGGGTATTGTGCAGTTAGTTCTTTATATTTAGCTTGTACCTTATCTTGGTCAGCACTAGCATACAAGACTTCCACGACTGCTCCAGTCTTATCCTTTTCAACAAAAGCGTTAACGATAATTTGCATCATAGACTTGTCCTAAAAATCTATCCCCTTCCCAAAACTCTTCCACACTATCCGGTACATCACTAAACAAAGTGACATGTCCCATCTTGCGGTTGTGCTTTGCTTCTATTTTACCATACATGTGGAGGTGGGCGCTTGGATTTTCTGTCACATATTTTTCAGCGGCCTCAACATGCTGGCCGAGAACGTTGAGCATAACAGCAGGCGCATGTAGTTTGATGGCTGGCAATGGTGCTCCCAGAACACCCAAGATATGGGTGTCAAACTGGGAGAAGTCGCAGGCTTCAATTGAATAATGCCCAGAGTTGTGTGGTCGTGGAGCAATCTCGTTGACAATGATGTCGTCAGCTGTCGCAAACATTTCCACGCAAAGGGTTCCAGATAGATTAAGCTGCTCAGCAATTCGCACGGCCATAGCTTTGGCTTTCTCAGCTAAACTTTCTGAAATGCGGGCTGGTACGATGGTCTTAGACAGGATATTGTTGCGGTGGATATTTTCCTGAACTGGGAAAACCGTCACGTCCTTGCCATTTCCTGACACGATGACAGAAATTTCAAGGTCAAAATTGACGAATTCCTCTAACACGCAGGCTGCTGAGTCAGCTAACGCATAGGCTTCTTCCAAGTCTGCTTCTGAGCGAATGACCTTTTGCCCATGCCCATCATAGCCACCAGTCGCAGTCTTGAGAACATAGTTCTTGGACAGGTCAATATCTGTCAAGTCTTGGCTAGAAGTCACAACCTTATAGGGTGCTACAGTGACTTGTGCCTTGTTTGAGAGAAAGTCCTTTTCAAAAATACGATTTTGAGAAATGCGGAGCAGGTCTGTCCCTTGAGGGAGTTGTCCATCCTTTATGACAGCATCCAAACCGTCAGCATCGACATTTTCAAACTCATAGGTGAGGACATCGCAACGCTCAGCCAACTGACGCAGAGCATCCACGTCATTATAAGGAGCAACGATAATTTCTGCCACACGAGAGGCCGGGCAATCCGCCGCAGGATCCAGCGCGATAACCTTGTGCCCCATGTAGATAGCAGAAATAGCCATCATCTGACCCAGCTGACCGCCACCGATAATTCCGATTGTTTTAGATGAGCTCATTTGTAGACTCCTCTGCGATTTTTCCTTGTTCTTCTGCGAAATCTTCCAAAGCTGTCGCGATAGCCTGATCCTCTACTGAAAGAAGACGGAGGGCGAAGAGAGCCGCGTTGGTCGCGCCTGCCTCACCAATAGCCATGGTCGCAACAGGCACACCGCCCGGCATCTGTACTATAGAGTAGAGCGAGTCCACGCCGCTAAGGGCACGAGACTTGACAGGCACACCAATGACTGGAAGGGTGGTTTTAGCTGCTACCATGCCTGGCAAATGCGCCGCGCCACCAGCGCCTGCGATGATAACCTTGATGCCACGGCTACGGGCTTCCTCCGCATGTCTGAACATGAGATCTGGTGTGCGGTGGGCAGAGACAACTTTCTTTCCGTAAGCTACGCCGAAGCGGTCTAGGACTTCAGCGGTCTTTTGCATGGTTGCCCAGTCGGATTTTGAGCCCATGATAATGGAAATAATTGGTTTAGTCATAATTTTTCCTTTTTTCTTCTTTTTTGATAATCGTCTTAGGTGGTGGGGACGGAAGCAAACCTTCGGTTTCATTCCTAAACTTTGAGCCTAAGGTCTCAAAGTTTTCCTCGACCAGAACAGATACTGTTCTGCTCTTTTCACCACGGCGACCATTATCTTGCTTTGGTTCGCTTTCGCTCACCATGACAAATTTAGTGTCTGTTAATCTTTTATTGCCTTACTCCCAATATCTGTTCGGTAAAAGAGGCCTTCTGTATTTTGTTTGTCTAGTTCTTGGTAGATGGTACTTTGGGATTCTTTGACGGTTTCTGCTGTGTTGACGAGCATATAGACACGTCCACCGTTTGAGAGCAGTGCTCTGCTATTTTCCGAAAACTTAGCCCCTGCATAGTAGGTGATGATATCTCCCTCGGTTTTTGCTGGCAATGCAACACCCTTTTCATATTCTAGCGGGTAACCGTTGGATGCGACAACCACACCCAGAGTCACGCCCTTATCAATCCACGTGATGTTCGGCTCCTTGCCATCCAGAATATCCGTAATATTTTGTGCAAAATCAGATGTTAAACGAGGCAGGATAATCTGGGTTTCTGGATCTCCGAAACGAGCGTTGAACTCGATGACTTTGGGGCCATCAGCTGTTAAGATAAGCCCTGCGTATAGGACACCCAGATAAGGGCGATCTTCTTGAATCATGCCCTCAAGGACTGGCTTGACAATAGTGTCAACTGCTGTGTCAACTACGCTCTGTGGCAAGTGAGGAACTGGCGCATAAGCTCCCATACCGCCTGTGTTAGGTCCCTTGTCGCCATCATAGGCACGTTTGTGGTCCTGAGCTGTTGGCATGATGTAGAATTTTCCCCCATTGACAAAGGCAAAAAGAGAGAACTCCTCTCCAGCTAGGAACTCTTCGATGACAACACGCGCACCTGAGTCACCAAATTTATTGTCCAAAAGCATCTCATGAGCGGTTTCGACCGCTTGCTCGACTGTCTCAGCAACGACAACACCCTTCCCAAGCGCCAAGCCATCCGCCTTGACTACGATAGGCGCACCCTGCTTTTCGATATATGCCTTGGCTTCCTCAAAGTCCGAGAATGTGCCATAGGCTGCTGTCGGAACGCCATATTTGACCATGATTTCCTTGGCAAAATCCTTGGACCACTCCAGCTCCGCTGCCAATCTTGTCGGACCAAAGGCTTTGAGACCAGCTGTATGGAAATCATCCACGATACCAGCCGCAAGGGCGTCATCTGGCCCTATAAAGGTCCAAGCAATATCGTTGGCTTTTGCAAACTCAATCAATTTAGAATGTTCGGAAATAGAGATATTTACCAATTCCAAACCATCCAGAGTCATTCCGTCATTTCCAGGAGCTACAAATACTTTTTCAACGTCTTTTGATTCAAGTAACTTTTTAGCAATCGCATGCTCACGACCACCCGAACCGACAACTAACAGCTTCATCTTACAACCTCTTTTGCGAATTATTTAATAATATTATACCATAAACGTTCGTTTTAATCTTGTTTCACTCCGCGTTTTTACGCAAAAAAGGAAAGAAACTGTTTTCTTCCCTTTAACGTTCTTAATGTCTAAAATGTCTCACTCCTGTGAAGACCATAGTCAAGCCGTATTTGTCAGCAGCTTCGATGGATTCCTGATCACGGACGGACCCACCTGGCTGGATGATGGCCTTGATCCCTGCTTTGGCGATTTCTTCCACGTTATCCGCAAATGGGAAGAAGGCATCCGAAGCAAGTACAGCACTGTCAAGGCGGTCTTTGGCTTGGTCAATGGCAATACGAACAGAAGCCACACGGTTAGTCTGACCTGGACCAACACCCAGTGTCATGTGGTCGTTGGTCACAATGATACCGTTTGATTTGACGTACTTGATAGCCTTCCAAGCGAACTCAAGAGCAGTCGCTTCTGTCTCAGTTGGCTGGCGTTTGGTCACCACTTGCCAGTCAGCTGGGCTTTCTTTCACCATATCTTGATTTTGCACGAGAAGTCCACCGACAACACCAGTATATTCAGCTTCCGCTTCACTCGCTTCTTGAGCGTCAAATGGCAAGGCAAGGATACGCAAGTTTTTCTTTTTATTGGTCAAAATAGCTAGCGCCTCATCCGTATAGCTTGGTGCGATGATGATTTCAAGGAAAACACCGTGCATCTTCTCAGCTGTCGCAGCATCAACCTCACGGTTAAGAACGACAATTCCACCAAAGATAGACACTGGATCAGACTCATAAGCGTAGTCCCAAGCAGTCTCAATGTTATCAGCCTGACCGATTCCACATGGGTTCATGTGTTTGAGAGCCACAACGGTTGGACGGTCTTTAAAATCACGGATGATACGAATGGTAGCATCCGCATCACGGATATTGTTGAATGACAATTCTTTCCCGTTAAGCTGTTTAGCGGATGCAATCGAGTAGTCAGTCGGCAAGGCTTTTTGGTAGAAATCTGCATCCTGTTGAGGATTTTCCCCATAGCGCATAGCCTGCTTGAGGTCATAAGTCAAAGTGAGTTTTTCAGGTTTGCTTTCACCCACTTGAGCTGTAAAATATTCTGCAATCAAGGCATCATAAGCTGCTGTGTGACGGAAAACTTTTGCTGCTAAACGTTGACGAGTTTCATAAGCTGTTTCACCATTTGCTGACAATTCGTTAAGCACCACAGCATAGTCAGCAGGGTCTACCACAACTGTTACGCTAGCATGATTTTTCGCAGCTGAGCGAAGCATAGATGGCCCGCCGATATCGATGTTCTCCACCGCATCAGCATAAGTCACATCTGGTTTGAGAATCGTTTCCTTGAAAGGATAAAGGTTGACCACTACAAGGTCAATCAATTCAATCTTATTATCTTTAGCCGCTTCCAGGTGACTATCCAAGTCACGACGAGCGAGAAGTCCACCGTGTATATTTGGATGAAGGGTCTTGACACGACCGTCCATCATTTCTGGAAAACCAGTCACATCATCGATAGCAATGGTCTTCACCCCAGCATTGTCAAGGGCAACCTTGGTTCCACCTGTCGAGATAATCTCCCAACCAAGTTTTTTGAGTTCTTGGGCAAATTCAACAATGCCCGCTTTATCTGAGACGCTGATTAAGGCTTTTTTCGTCATTCTATTCCTCTTTCTTTAGGTCTAAGCGCATAGCGACTTCGTTATTTTCTTCTATAAATCCTGTTTCCTGAAAACCCAGACTAGTCAGCAGGTGCTTCATTTTTTCATTTCCAACCACATAATCTGCAATAATATGACTGCAAGCTCTATCCATCCGAGCTTCTTTGATTAGGACTTCCAAGGCTTTTCGACCATAACCTCTTCCTTGGTACTGCTGACCAATCATTATCCGCCAGATAAAGTATTCCGCTTCATCCTCGTCTATTTCCAGCAGGAGAAAGCCAACCACTTGCTTATCCCAATAGATTGCCCTCGGAAATACATCTTCATTTTTCCGGTAGAGCCATGCGTCAGCTAAAGAGCGTACATTTGGAGCCACGAAACGTGCTCGTTCATCAGCTTCAGATATTTTCAAATCCAGCACTGCCTGAAAACTGCTCTCATCTACTAATTTCATCTCAATCATTTTTTCTCCTAGCAAGATTGCGCAATCAAAACTTGACTTACTTCTTACCTTCTCCCTACTCCCAAACTATCCAGTACCTCTGGATACAACTTGTACTCTGCCTCATGAATCCGAGTTTCAAAACTTTCAATCGTATCATCAGCTAGTCGCGGTACACGTACTTGTTTGATGATCTTACCAGTGTCCACACCAGAATCTACCCAGTGAATGGTCACACCAGACTGATCCACGCCAGCATTCCAAGCATCCTCAATCCCGTGAGCTCCTGGAAATTCTGGCAGGTAGGCTGGATGAATGTTGATGATTCGACCTTCATAAGCTGCCAATAAGGTTGACCCAACGATTTTCATGTAGCCTGCTAGACAAACCAAGTCAATCTGGTGCTCTTCCAAGAGTTCGACAAGGGCCGCTTCGTAGTCTGCCTTGCTCTCAAACTCCTTGAGTTCAAAAGCATAGGACAGAACGCCGAGCTTGTCTGCACGTTCGAGAACATAGGCGTCACGATGGTCTGAAAAGACAAACTCTACTGGAAATTCTTCGGCAATCACCTGAAAATTTGAGCCATTACCAGAGGCAAAAACCGCTATTTTTTTCATTTGATGATGACACTTTCGTTTTCTTTCTTGACGATACGACCAATTTCATAGACTGGTTCATCCAACAATTCCTTGACACGACTTACATTTTCAGGGCTAACTGCCAGCATAAGCCCCACACCCATATTGAAGATTTCAAACATTTCTTCGTGTTTGATCTGACCGTATTTTTCAAGGGCTTTGAAAATCGGTAAAACTGGTACCTTGCTTTCCTCAATCTCAGCAGCCAAGTCAGCTGCAAACATACGAGGGACATTTTCGATAAAGCCACCACCAGTGATGTGGGCAATGCCGTTGACCAACTCTTCCTTGATGAGTGGCAAAACAGCCTTGACATAGATACGAGTCGGCTCAAGAAGAACTTCCTTGAGTTTCTTGCCTTCCAATTCTGGCAGGACTTCCTCACCTGTGTAATCCGCAAAGACACGACGGACGAGAGAGTAACCATTGGAATGAATCCCACTTGAAGCAAGTCCGAGAAGAACATCTCCTTCTGCCACCTTTGAACCGTCAATGATTTGAGATTTTTCAGCTACACCGACCGCAAAGCCAGCCAAGTCATAGTCATCTTCGCCGTACATACCAGGCATTTCAGCTGTTTCCCCACCGATGAGGGCAGCGCCTGCCTGCACACAACCTTCTGCCACACCAGCAACCACTTGTTCTAGCTTAGCTGGTTCATTCTTCCCTGTCGCCACATAGTCGAGGAAATAGAGGGGCTCCGCACCTGCAGCGATGATATCATTGACACACATGGCCACACAGTCCTGACCGATGGTATCGTGCTTGTCGTACTTGATAGCCAGCATGAGTTTGGTTCCGACACCGTCAGTTCCTGAAATCAAGACAGGTTCTTTAACCCCAGTCTTTGAAAGGTCAAACATACCACCAAAGCCTCCCAGAGCTCCCATGACACCTGCACGCTCCGTACGAGCCACGTGCTTTTTAATCCGTTCAACAACTTCATAACCCGCTTCAACATCCACGCCAGATTGAGCATACGCATTTTTATTTGTCATTTTTATATTCCTTTTCTTTAATGGAGGGTCTATTGTCTATTTGTAAAAACTGGTCTTTTCTTCCAAACTTCGACGATAATCTTCCTCGTAGTCATAGAGAGGCGTTGGGTAATCACCATCAAAATAAGCGACACAGAGACCACCATTTGGCGCATCTGTTTCAATACCAATTGAATCAATCAACCCCTCAACAGAAAGATAAGTCAGACTGTCCGCACCAATGATTTGGCGAGTTTCTTCGACCGTATGATTAGCCGCAATCAGCTCCTGACGGGTCTGGATATCAATCCCGTAGAAACATGGATAAGCTAGTGCTGGACTGCCAATAGCAACGTGAACCTCAGTTGCACCCGCTTCTTTCAAGAGCTGAACGATACGACGAGAGGTTGTTCCACGTACAATAGAGTCATCAATCATAACCACACGCTTGCCTTTAACAACACCAGAAACAGCAGATAGTTTCATCCGCACCCCTTGCTCCCGTAATTCTTGAGTCGGTTGTATAAAGGTACGTTGGGTGTATTGGTTCTTGATAAGGCCCATTTCATTTGGTAGCCCGGACTCTTCCGCAAATCCCATAGCCACGCTGAGGGAGGAATTGGGTACACCAACTACAATATCCGCCTCATGCTTGAATTCACGCGCCAATTGGGCACCCATACGTTTGCGAGCCGTATGGACATTGACACCATGAATGTTAGAATCAGGGCGGGCAAAATAGATATACTCCATAGAACAGATTGCTAACTGAGTATCATCTGTATAGCTATCATACTGGATGCCCTTGTCATCAATAATCACAACCTCACCTGGCTTCAAATCACGAATCCATTCAGCACCAATAACCTCAAAAGCACAGGTTTCAGAGGAAACAACCACCGCTCCGTTGGCCATTTTCCCGATAGAAAGCGGACGGAAACCATTGGGGTCAAGAGCTGCAATCAACTTGTCCTCAAACAGCAAGATATAGGCAAAACCACCTTTGACAAGACTGAGCGCTTCCTTGATTTTGCCCATTAGGCTAGGATTATGACTGCGACGAATGAGGTGAGCCAAGATTTCCGAGTCCGAAGTCGCGCTGAAAATCGCGCCTCTTTGTTCCAGTTCTTTCTTGAGAGAGGCTGCATTGGTTAGATTCCCATTATGAGCCAAGCCAAACTGCATATCGTGAAAACGGAATAGGAAGGGCTGGATATTATCTACAGAAGCTTCGCCAGCAGTCGCGTAACGCACATGCCCAATCGCACCAGTTCCTGTCAATTTATCTAAGTTAGCAGGATTTCTGAAGACTTCTGATAGAAGACCCATATCGCGATGCCGCTTTAGTTTCCCTTGATCATTGGAGAGGATTCCTGCCCCCTCCTGACCACGGTGCTGAAGACTATGGAGACCAAAATAGGTCAATTTAGCAGCATCTGGATGTCCCCAGATACCGAAAACACCACATTCTTCATTAAGAGATTTTACTTCGTATGTCATTTTATATACCTAATTTTTATTTGCAAACGTCAAGAGCTAAATCTACATGACTTTTACATTACTGATACTATCTATTAGAAAATCTGCAAGTCTTATTTTCCAGTAAAGTATTTAACCGCTGACGCGAACAGGTGCTGGTCTTTATTTCCTGGGATGTTTTGGAAAAGACCGTCCTCATAGCGTTCTGAGTGCCCCATCTTACCGATGATTTGACCGTTCTTACTGGTAATTCCTTCGATGGCATGGACAGAACCATTTGGATTGTACTTAGAATCCATACTTGGTTTGCCGTCAAAGTCAACATATTGGCTGAAAATTTGTCCATTGTCACGGAGCTCTGCAAATTCCTCAGCTGTTACGACAAACTTCCCTTCACCATGCGAAACAGGAATAGCGTGGATATCGCCTACTTGCACACCAGCTAACCATGGTGAGTTGGTATTGGCAATACGGGTTTCCACCATCTTAGCCACGTGTTGGTTGGCATCATTGTAGAAGAGGGTTGGGCTAGTACTGTTGGCATCTTCGAAGTTCCCGTATGGAAGAAGACCTGATTTGACCAAGGCCTGGAATCCATTACAGATACCGATAATCAAGCCACCACGGGCGATAAAGCTATCAATAGCTTCACGCACTTTTTCATTGAGCAGGATGTTGACGATAAACTTAGCTGAACCATCTGGCTCGTCCGCAGCTGAGAAGCCACCTGCAAAGAAGAGGATGTTAGCCTTACCGATGTTGTCAACCATAGTTTCAACTGACTTGACAATAGCCTCTTCATTCAAGGTCACAAATGGCACCAAGTTGACCTCTGCGCCTTCTTTTTCGAAGGCCTTGCCTGAGTCATATTCTGAGTTGGTTCCTGGGAAGACTGGGATATAGACCACAGGTTTTTCAACATTTTCTTTTGCTTTAATCACAACATCTGATACCACAGCTGGTACTTCAGCAAGTTCTTTAGCTTGAGTAAATTCTGTTGGGTAAACTTCTTCCAGTTTTCCTTGGAAGGCACTGTCAAGTTTCTGTCCATCTAGCTTCACACCGTTGACAAGGAGTGTAAAGTCTGCTTTCGTTTGACCGATTTTCTCTACTCCAGCGATTTCTTCAGGAGAAGTGAAGACAAATCCGCCTAATTGAGCTGTCAAAGCTGTTTCAAGTTCAGGCAAGGTCACCTCTGCACCAATATGATTTCCAAAGGTAGCAAGAGCCAAGCTTTCAAGCACACCACCGTATTTGACAGCCAATGCAGATGTTACTTTGTGAGCCTTTTGAAGGGCTTCAAATTGAGTAAAGTTTTTCTTAATCAAGGCAAAATCAATCTCTGCTGAGAGGGCTTGGCCTGGAATGTAGTAGATATTTTCCCCAACAGCTTTAAATTCTGGAGAGAGCACATTACGGCTATCCGCTGTCGTCACCCCAAAAGCGACCAAGGTTGGTGGCACTGTCAATTCTTCAAAAGTACCAGACATAGAGTCCTTACCACCGATAGATGGCAAACCAAGCTGAATTTGTGCCTCGATAGAGCCTAGGAGAGCAGCTACTGGCTGACCAAAACGCTCAGCTTGTTTGTCCATGCGCTCGAAGTACTCTTGGTAAGAGAAACGAGCCTTAGACCAGTTTGCACCAGCAGCAACCAAACGAGCAGTTGCTTCGATAACCGCATAAGCAGCACCGTGGTATGGAGACCATTCTGCTACATAAGGGTTGAAACCTGGGGCCATGACTGACGCAGTGTGAGTCACACCGTGTTGAACTGGCAACTTCTGCACAGAAGCCTCAGTTGGTGTGAGTTGATAGCGACCACCAAGTGGGTGATTAACTGTAGAACGACCGACCGAACAGTCAAAGATAGTCTGCAAGCCTTTTTGACTCGCATGGTTGAGGTCGGATAGAACCGCAAGAGTATCCGCTTCAAGTGTATCCGCACTTGTTGTACGTTCTTCTGGGAGTTTGACATCCTTGTCCACAACCTTGGCATCGACAACGACACGCACACCATTGGTATCAAGGAAACGGCGTTCCAAGTCGACAATGGTTTCTCCATTCCAGTGCATGACTAGATTTGGTTTTTCAGTCACTGTCGCAACCACAACAGCATCAATATTCTCTTTGTTACATTCCGCAACGAAGGCATCTACATCCTCAGGACGAACCACGACCGCCATCCGTTCTTGTGATTCAGAGATAGCAATTTCGGTACCATTCAAACCTTGGTATTTAAGAGGTACTTTGTTAAGATCGATTTCAAGACCGTCTGCTAATTCACCGATAGCCACACAGACACCGCCTGCACCAAAGTCATTAGATTTCTTGATAAGACGAGTGACATTGCCATTACGGAAAAGGCGTTGAATCTTGCGTTCTTCGATAGCATTCCCTTTTTGCACTTCAGCTCCAGCAGTTTCCACGGACTCAACTGTTTGAACCTTAGAAGAACCTGTCGCACCACCGACACCATCACGTCCAGTCTTACCTCCAAGGAGGATAATGACATCACCAGCTTCCGGTTTTTCTCGGACGACATTGCCCTTGGGAGCAGCACCTACAACTGCACCTAGCTCCATGCGTTTAGCTACAAAGCCTGGGTGGAAATACTCACGAACGTAGGTCGTCGCAAGTCCAATCTGGTTACCATATGAAGAATAACCATGAGCGGCTGTCTTAGAAATGACTTGTTGTGGCAATTTCCCAGCACGAGTTTCCGAAATCGGTGCTGTAATATCACCAGCACCTGAGATACGCATAGCTTGGTAAACGTAAGAACGGCCTGACAATGGGTCACGAATGGCTCCACCGATACAGGTAGCAGCCCCACCAAATGGCTCGATTTCAGTTGGATGGTTATGGGTTTCATTTTTGAACATGAGGAGCCACGGCTCTTTCACACCATTAACATCCACTTCGATTTCAACTGAGCAAGCATTGATTTCATCTGACACTTCCATATCGTCTAAACGTCCATTGGCACGCTCATAACGACCGAAAATAGTCGCCATATCCATCAAGGTTTGTGGTTTTTCAGAACGTCCCAACTCATCACGCATGGCAATATACTTGTCATAAGTCGCCTGCAATTGTTTTTGGAATTTCGATGTGGAAAAATCAATATGTTTCAACTCTGTCTCAAAAGTCGTGTGACGGCAGTGGTCAGACCAGTAAGTATCCAACACCTTTAACTCAGTCTCAGTTGGCACACGTCCAATAGACTTGAAATAGTTTTGAATAAAGAGCAAATCATCCACTTCCATTGCCATCCCTTGCTCGGCCTTGTAGCGAGCAAAGTCTTCTGCCCTATAAGTCTCAAAAAAAGTCAATTTCGGAATGGCCTTGTCTGACTCAGAAAATTCCTGCTTGACAATCCCTGTCGTGATGTCCTTGAAACGAGAATCAACTGGATTGAGCAAGTAGTTCTTGACCGCCTCTAACTCAGTCGCATCAATGTCTTTATTGACCAAGTAAAGTTGAGCTGTATTGACCGTTACATCACTCGAACTTCCCAGCAAAAGCAAGGCTTCCTGTGAAGATGCCGCACGCTGGTCAAATTGCCCAGGTAGACTTTCAATGGCAAAGAAAGCATAGTTAGCAAGATCCGCTTGTACAGCTACTTCATCTAAAACAGTATCTGTCACCTGTTCAGAGAAGATGTGCTTCTCTGCAGGTGCAAACAGGTCCTCTGCCAAATCAAATACATCATACACTTGCACAATACGAATACTTTTCAAGCTTGAAAGTCCCAAGTTATGCTGGAGTTCTCTCACCAAACTCTCTGACTTGACCTGAAAATCAGCCTTTTTTTCAACAAAAATACGTTTATCCATCAATCCTTATTCCTTTATTTCAGCTCTTGCAATGTTCCTAAACGACCTTAAGGTTGTTATTTCAAACCTTACAACTTTTCCCAGACAACTTCGTCAACGTCGGTTAATTCACCCAGACCTCTACGGAATGAAAAGGTCTGGGGACCTTTTCAGCCTGAGTCCTTTTAGTTGAGAGACGAAGGTTTTCCGTTGCTAACAGATTATTTCAACCCCTGCAACTTTTCCCAGACAATTTCGTAAACATCTGTTAATTCACCTAGACCCCTACGGAAAACATCCTTATCCATATGGTTGCCATCCGCATCCCACAAGCGGCAGTTATCTGGTGAAAATTCATCTGCTAAGATAATCTTACCATCCTTATCAAAACCGAACTCTAGCTTAAAGTCAATCAACTTAAGCCCAATCTCAGCAAACC
>CAUUIG010000026.1:0-18654 GCA_963545095.1 uncultured Streptococcus sp. | reverse complement strand
TTATCAGACTAACTTCCACTTGGATTAGCGGTGGAACTTAGTTTGCAAATTTACCATTTTCCAATATCTGATAATATGCATTTTTCTGATTTTAAAGATTTTTTAACCAACCTCATACATTTTAGAAAAAAGAAGTTGATTCTCAATTTGAATTTTTCTCTTTCATACTTCCTTAACAAAAACCAATTCCTGCTGCTGTGACAAATCTTCTCTATAATCAAATCCTGCAAAGCTTAAGCGACGAGCTTCCTCAACCGTCTGTACTTGATTTTCTATCAGGGCTGTCAGGAAAACACCTCGCGCTTTCTTAGAAATGGTTGAGTGAATCTTCAGCTGACCGCCTCTATCCTCCATGAATTTGAAGGTCACCATTTTTTCTCTGATTTCCTTAGAAAATACAGTCTCAAATTCTGATGACAAGAGAGAGAAAATCACTTCTTCCTGCTTCACAGCTTCATCATAGGCTGCCTTCCAATGGCTCTTCAAAGTCTTACCAGCGACTTTTAATTTCATCAAAAAATCCAAACGGTGAGGAGCCATAGATGACAAGACTGGAACGACACCGTACAAAGCCGAAGTAATAAAGACATGATTTTCAAGATAGGCTTGTTCTGCCTCGGTCAATTTATCTCGCTTGATATGGCGGTACATAAGCCCATCGAATAGTTTCAAGGCTGGGTAGTGTTGAGCAGTTTGCCTTTTCAAAGCCTGGATATTTTGAAATTCTTCCGTCGCCTTCTCGGCTGATACCTTATAAAAACTCTCCAATTGACTAGCAGAATAGAGAGCCAAGGCATCAAGCACAGCCTGACTTTCTGGTCTTAAAGGAGTTGCTTCGATACTTGGCAAGTCTGTGTTCATTTCTTTTGCTGTTGGGATTAAAATTTTCATATTGATAGTGTAGCATATTTTTTAGCTACTACCAAGAAATTCATCTGAGAAACCTCGGTTTGACCGAGGTTTCTCTGTTTATTTGGGCCATCCTAACCAGACAGCCACGAGAACAAGGGCTATGCCAGCTAAGCTTGTTAAGATAGATAAGAATTTATCTTTTTTCTCCTTGAACTGAGAAAAACCTATCTTCAAAGCGAACAGTCCGAGTAACATTGAAGCAAGCATCACATAAAAACCCATTTGTTTGTCCTCCATTAGTCTTCATTTACCTTATTATAACATATATTTCTTAAATAAACCTTTTTTACTGAACTTTAAAGGTCTTGAGATAATTGTCTTTTCCTACTTGACCTTCAAAGGCTTTACCATTTTCAAGGTAAGGCAGGTCATCTGATACAGAGGCCTTAACCTTGTATATCTTGCCATCAACTTTAAAGAAGTAGACAGTATCGCCCTTGATAACAGCTGATTTGAGGTCTGCTACCACACCCTTGATACTTTCTGTGGTTTCATTATCAATTTCAAGATCGTTTTTGTTGGCGTACTTGCTGAGCAGTTCTTCCACTGTCGTTGCTACGATAACATTTTGGTACTCGACTGCGTCTACCAAAGCGTACTCTTTGACCAAGCCAGCATTGTCCTTCAAGCCCATGATGTAGAGAGGCTTGTCATTGAGGTTGATGAGTATTGGGAAGGTCGCCTTGTAGGATTTCTCCTGAACAGCACCTTCTGCTGATTCACGGGCTGATTCTTCGGTCGCAGAAGCCAAGCTATACTTAGTGATTTCTCCTGTTCGCATATTTTCAAGGATGAAACCAAGATTACTTTCATCTGCATTGGCCGATGTCACACCTGTGTAGAGGTAGATGTCATTGCCGATAGACAAATAATTATAGCCCTTGGTAGTCTGGGTCACGTTTTTCTTGGAAATCATGGCATTCCAGAAACCGTCCTTGTACTTGCCGTTGTAGTTGATTTGCTCAATAGTTTCCTCAGCTGGATAGACCCTGTCCACCCATTCTGGAACATCTGATAAGCTGTATTCCTTGGTCTCTCCATTTGTGGCATCCAAGATAATGACTGAAACAGGACGAGGAACCGCAAGCCCAAATTGCTTTTGGTAAACTGTAGCCACATAGAAAGGATTGCCCTCATCGTCCACCTCAAAAGATGGAGTCTTGAAGATTTTAGTTGGGTACTTCAAGCGCAGGTGACGCTTGACATCGCGGTTAAAATACTCCGAGTCCGAATACTTGATTGGTGTCTTCAAGTCCACCAATTCTGCATTTCCTGTCACCATGTCCACCTTTATATACTCGCCGATTCCCTTGGCCTGATTATTAAACCATTTGATAGGGTCAGCGTATTCTAAAGGTGTAACCCGATAAGGCTTCCCGTCAATTGTCAATTGGGTATAGGTGTCTGCTGCTACGTACTGCGATACCTTGTCCGTTAAGGAACCCAAGTAGCGGTCACCAATTTTTTCAGCAGTGCTTCTATCTAGAATCGGAACCTTACTTGTATCAGTCTTAGGAAATTCAGTAAAGTCTTTTTCCGTCACCGTGACTACATTGGCATAATTTTTAGCCTGAAAAATGCTGGAAGTTACCAAGGAAATCAAAGCTGCCAAGAGAAGAATTCCTCCAATAGAAGCAAAAAGAACTTTCCCTAAACGATTGATTTTGACACCCTCTAGATTTAAGGCAGCTTCCGCCTTGCCGTGACGTACATGAACCGTTTTAACCAGATTGATTCCCTTACCAAAGCCAAATAAGATTGCCACAAGCAGCAAATGCCCACAGAGGAAAAAGAGAAATTCCCAGCTGGTCAGGTTAAGGGGTGGTAAAAAGATATACCAGGTCGTTGCGATAAAAATAAGTTCAAAGATTATCCGTTTCATTTGCTTTCCTCCTAAATGATTCGTCCTTCCAAGTGATCCAGTTCATGCTGGCAAATCTGGGCTGGGAAACCTGTCAAGGTAATGGTCTGCTCCTGCCACTTGCTGTCACGATAAGCAACCCTTATGGTTTCATAACGCCTAGTAGGTCTCACACCTGTCAAGGACAAACAGCCTTCTTCTGTCTCATAAAGTCCTTCATAGGACAGGATTACTGGGTTGAACATGACCACAGGAACCAAGCCAAGATTAAAGATAATCACGCGCTTCTGCACCCCAATCATATTGGCAGCCAAACCGACACAAGTCTCACGATTCGCTAAAAGCGTATCTTGTAAATCTCTGGCAAGATACAGATCTTCCTGACTTGCAGGCTGAGACACCTGAGATAAAAACAAAATATCCTTCACAATTTTCTTTTCCACTTCCTCACACTCCTCTTGCTTTTTACTATATTATAGTAATTATAGCACAAAAGCTGATAACTGTAACCCCTTACCCTCAACTGCAACAAAAAGCCATCCGAAGATGACTTTCTTTTTAAATCGCATTCTTATCAAAACCGAGTTTGCGTTGAACAAACTTAACAATTTCAACAATGATAATCATTGAGAAGCTTCCGCCCATGACGATTCCCCATTGTGATAAGTCTAGTTTGGTTACGTGGAAGATTCCTTCAAGTGGTTCTACGACGATTGTTGCCATGAGAAGGATGAAAGATACCAGGATAGACCAGTTGAAGGTCTTAGACTTGAATGGGCCAACTGTCAAGATAGATTGGTAAACAGACTTGACATTGTAGGCATGGAAGAGCTGAATCAAGCCAAGGGTTGCAAAGGCCATAGTAAGGGCATCCGCATGAATAGCATGATTGTCACCCACGTGAACTGGGTAAAGAAGGGCAAGACCATAAACACTCATAACAATAGCTGCTTGGAGTACTCCTTGATAAATGATGGAGCTGAAAACACCACCTGAGAAGAAGCTTGCCTTACGTCCACGTGGTTTGTGGGTCATAACACCTGGCTCCGCAGGTTCAACACCTAGAGCGATAGCTGGGAAGGTATCCGTTACCAAGTTGATCCACAAGAGATGAACTGGCTGCAAAACATCCCAACCAAACAAGGTTGATAGGAAGATGGTTAATACTTCAGCAGTATTAGCAGAAAGTAGATACTGAATAGTCTTTTGAATGTTTGAGAAGACCTTACGTCCTTCTTCAACTGCGACGATAATAGTTGCAAAGTTATCATCCGCAAGAATCATGTCAGAAGCTCCCTTAGAAACCTCTGTACCAGTAATCCCCATACCGATACCGATATCTGCTGTTTTCAGGGCTGGCGCGTCATTGACACCGTCACCTGTCATGGCAACAACCTTACCTTGTTTTTGCCAAGCCTTGACGATACGAACCTTGTGTTCTGGAGACACACGGGCATAAACAGAGTATTGACCAACTACTTTTTCAAATTCTTCATCAGATAGTTCGTTGAGTTCAGCACCAGTTAAAACGTGTCCTTCTGTATCGTTTGCGTCAATGATTCCCAAACGTTTGGCAATAGCTTCTGCGGTGTCTTGGTGGTCACCTGTAATCATAATTGGACGGATTCCAGCTTCCTTAGCCACACGAACAGCCTCAGCAGCCTCAGGACGTTCAGGGTCAATCATCCCAATTAAACCAGTAAAGATTAAATCATTTTCAAGCTCTTCAGAAGTGAGGTTTTCTGGAATGCTATCGATAATCTTATAAGCACCTGCAAGGACACGCAAGGCTTGGTGAGCCATGTCAGAGTTGTTGGTATGAATGAGGTTTGTAACCTTCTCATCAATCGGAGCAATATCCCCAGCCTTATCACGAAGAACACAACGTTTCAAAAGTTGGTCTGGCGCACCCTTAACTGCTACCAGGAAGCGTCCATCTGCAAGTGGATGAACTGTTGACATGAGCTTACGTTCAGAATCAAATGGCAACTCAGCCACACGAGGATATTTGTCTAAAAATCCTTTAACATCATAACCTTTGTCCAAGGCATATTGGATAAAGGCTGTTTCGGTTGGGTCACCAATCAGGTTGCCTTCAACATCGATTTTCGTATCATTTGCCAAAACAACTGAACGAAGAAGGGGCATTTCAAGACCTAGTTCAATATCATCCGCTGAATCATGTAGGACTGCATCGTAGAAGACTTTTTCGACTGTCATCTTGTTCATAGTCAGCGTACCAGTCTTATCAGAAGCGATGATTTCAGTTGAACCAAGGGTTTCTACTGCTGGCAACTTACGAACGATGGAATGTCGTTTGGCCAAAACTTGAGTACCAAGGGAAAGAACGATGGTCACGATAGCAGGAAGTCCTTCTGGAATGGCTGCAACAGCAAGGGCAACAGAAGTCAACAACTCACCAAGTGGACTTTTCCCTTGAATGAAGACACCCACTACAAAAGTAACAAGGGCAATGACCAAAATTGCATAAGTCAAGACCTTAGAAAGATTGTTCAAGTTTTGTTTAAGTGGTGTATCTGTCTCATCCGCATCTTGAAGCATACCAGCGATGTGACCAACTTCCGTGTACATCCCTGTATTGACAACAACACCCATCCCACGACCATAGGTCACGTTTGAGTTTTGGAAGGCCATATTCACACGGTCACCGATACCAGCATCTGCAGCAAGCTCGACTGTCAAGTCTTTTTCGACTGGCACAGACTCACCTGTCAGGGCAGCTTCTTCGATTTTAAGAGAGTTAGCTTCTAGCAAACGTAGGTCCGCTGGCACCACGTCACCTGCTTCAAGGGCAACGATATCTCCAGGTACCAATTCTTTAGAATCAATCTCAGCCATATGACCATCACGAAGAACGCGGGCAGCTGGACTAGACATGGATTTGAGGGCTTCGATCGCTTCTTCTGCTTTCCCTTCTTGATAAACACCGAAGGCAGCATTGATGATAACCACGGCTAAGATGATAATGGCATCTGCGATATCTTCCCCACCAGAAGTCACGACTGACAAGATAGCCGCAGTAACTAGGATGATAATCATCAAATCCTTAAATTGCTCGATGAATTTGACCAGTATTGATCGTTTCTCTCCTTCTTCGAGTTCATTGTGGCCAAATTCAGCAAGGCGTTTTTCCGCCTCGCTTGATGACAAACCTTGCTCGGTCGCATCCACAGCCTTCAAGACCTCTTCAGGACTCTGAGTATAAAACGCTTGGCGTTTTTGTTCTTTTGACATGTGTCTCCTCCTTGACATTGTGTGCAAAACAGGCTCTCTTTTTCCCATCGTATCTTTTCACGACAAACAAAAAGAGACCTGTTAATCATAACAAGTCTCGCTGTTTAAGATAGTGCCGGAAAGCATACTTTTCAGTATAAAATTCGGAATGACGACACTATCACAGGTTTCTGCCAGCTACTCCCTTGAGTAGTACTATTATACCAAATTTTGAAAAGTTTTCAAAGAGTAAAGATTCTATAAAATTCTATCCTTATCAAAAGTACGTTCACTGATAATATATCTAGGACGACGTTTCGTTTCTAGGTAAATCTTTCCAATATACTCACCAATTACTCCCAAACTAATCAACTGTACTCCACCAAGTAAACTAACTATTGCATAGGTGCTTGCCCAACCAGCCACAACCGTACCAACAAACTTACTCCATAAAACCCAAATAATCAATAGAAAACTAAAGAGTGACGTCAAAACACCCAGGCTTGTAATCAAACGAATCGGTTTGATTGATAAACTGGTAATACCATCCATAGCTAAACCAAGCATTTTAGATAGTGGATAATGGCTCTCACCAGCAATTCGTTCATGGCGCTTATATGAAACATAAGAATATTTAAAACCAACTAAAGGCATTAAACCACGAAGAAATAGATTAACTTCTTGGAACTTCTCTAACTCCTGCAAAAATCTTTTTGATACCAATCGATAGTCGGCATGATTGAAAACAACTTCTGCTCCAAATAAGCGTAGCACTTTATAAAAACCTTCGGCTGTAATTCGTTTAAAAGCAGAGTCCGTATCACGGTTATCACGTACACCATATACAATTTCAGAACCACTTTTATACTCAGAAATCATCTTATCCATGCAGTTAATATCATCCTGTCCATCGGCATCAATGGTAATGACAATATCAGCAAACTGAATAGCTTCATACATCCCTGCAAGGACACTACTTTGATGCCCCCTATTACGACTTTGTGATACACCAACCACAGAAGGAATGGAATTAGCATAACTTTCTATCAATTCCCAAGTCCGATCCTTACTGCCATCATTTACATACATGATTTTACTATGGGGATGGATTTCTTCTTTCTTTACTAATTGTTCAATTTTTTCAACAAACATTGGATTAGTATGTGGTAAGACTTGCTCTTCGTTATAACATGGAATAACTATATATAAAATTGGATTATTTCTGTTCATTTTTCACTCCTGTTTTTAATTTAAGAGCTCTTTTTTTAAAATTCTGGGTCATTTGTTGAAATCCCACTGTAGCTGCAACAATATATATCGGAACAAAAGTATATAAATATCTTGATCTGGATTCAAATATAGATTCAAACAGAAAAATTCCTATTAACGAAGTCATTAATACTAGAAATTCTCTTGTCATTTTTTCTCTGCCTATCAGTACATTCCCTAAAACTAAAAATAAAATACTCAACCATATACTTTGTACGATTCCTTGAAAAATTAGATGTAGTTTACCTGAAGAATAATAAAAACTTCTAGTTATCTTTGCTACATAAGAATCATTTGGAAAGATCTTTTCAAAAAAACTACCTTCTAACCCCCAACCAAAAGTTCCATCATTATAGTTATTAAGAGTCTTTTTAGCTTGGTGTTTAATCAAACCTGTAACTCCGTAGTTCTTAATTCTTTGTGCAATTATCTGTTTATTATAAATAATTCGCTCTTCTTTATTTTCAATCGATATTGAACTACCAACGTCATTTGCCAAATATCCACCATCTGTCTCCGAATTTAAACCCATCTTTATAAAATGGTGGTACGTCATTTCCCACTCATAATCAAGGTCGAATCCTGCAGTTGAATTTATGCGATTTATTGCAAAGAACATAGGAAAACTCACAACAAATATCGCGATTATCGCAGCGATAAGAGGCTTCATTTCTATTTTTTGAGTCAAGAGACTGACCATAATAATTGCAATGATCATTATAGCAATTTGAGGTTTCACTGAATAACCTATAATTCCAATAGCACTCAGTAAAACTGATTTTAGAATGTAATGCATTTTAGGATGAGTATATATATAATACATTAGAATAGGAAAAATAAGTCCCATTGAATCAGAATATGGAATTACAACCCAAGGTGATATCCAGAGAATTAAAAGATAGAGCCAGTATGAGAAAAAAGCATATTTTTCGCTTTTCGTCAATAAGATCGTCACCTTTAATATCAAAAATCCTGAAAGTATATTTAATATCGACTGAATCACGAGTAAAAATACGTACGCAAAATCTTGCCCTAAGAGACCATTAAACAAAGTAAATATTTTTGAAAAAAACACCGTTAGTAAGATATTATTGGGGTATCGAGAAAAATAAAAATTATTTAATTCTGAAAAATTCTTATCAGAGAGGGCAATAGCGTTCTTTAATAGCTCCTGAACATCCCAATCGGTATAAAAGTAATAATGAAAAATCAAAAATAATTGAATAAAAAATAAAAATGCAGAAAGCACCAAAACGGTCTTTCTATTGTACTTAAAATGCCTTGAAAGTTTAAAACCTAGAAGTACAGAAATTATACCGATTCCTAACAAGAATACATTATAATTAGAAATATATAACTTGTAAGCATTTATTATTTTAAACGAAAAAATACAAAGTAAGAAAATGAGTAAATGGGTTGTTATAAATAAATACTGAATACTCTTTGAAAAAATATTTCTATATAATTGATTAGTTATTTTCATAAAATCCTCCCAGTCTAAAATACATCATTCATATGATTTTCAAAGTTCTCTGGGAAATCATATGAATACTTAACAATCGTTATTTTATAATTTCAGTTCTGCAAGATACTTTTTATCTTTACTAAAAATTTTTAAAATATTAATTAATCTGTTTGAGTTAAAAAATTTCATTTTTTCTCCTAGTTTATCTGATATATTTTCATTGTATCGATTTGTTTTTCCTCATGATAGTTTTTTTGAATAAGTTCTTTTATAAAGGAGTCCGTCAATCTACCATAATCCCACTTAGAATCAAAAACAATGTACTTAGGAAGATTCACTTCAAATGATTCTTTGAAAGAATCAATAATTGGAGTCTCATCTTTTAAAGACGGAATAAAGAAGAATTTTGTACTAGATAACCTCTCACTATAAAGATAAATAATCCCATTGAGCCTGTGACTATATATTCTATCTTGCTCATTTGTATGTTGATGTATATAGTCGGCAACTTCTTTTTCCTTTACAGAATAATCAATTGAACGATTTGTTACTCGATCCTTTATTCCATGGATAGGTCCCCAGTAAATAAACACTAAGCCTATTGTAAATATTAAAAAGTATAGTAGAGAACTTTTATTCATGAATTTATTTATAGCTACACTAATATAAGGAATAAACAAAGGGATAAGGACAATCAGGTAATGCAAATAAGCTCTTTTAGAAATTAAAGCTAACATCAAACAGAAAATAAAAGCACCATTGTAAAACAATATTTTTATACCATATTGTTTCCAAACTGCAATCATAGCAATAACTATCATGAGGTTTAATTGTAAAACATTAACTTGATTCATGTACCATTTTATCATTTCCATAACAGTCAAATAGCCACTTCCTTTGGAATAAATAAAATTCATAACTACTGACTGATAGAACATTTCTTTTAGTGATCCTTGAAACCATAAAAAACAACACAATGGGACAATAAATAAAGCACTTCCAGTTATAAAGAGAGCAATATACTTTAAGAATATGGAGAATTGTTTTTGATAAATAAGTTTTATTGTAACTAGTAACGAAAAAATTAACCAAATTCCTATCATATTTGCCTTAGTAAACAAGACTACAGCAAAAGAAAAACCACTTAATATTATTTCATATTTATTAATTTTATCTTCTAAAAAATATTTTAAAAAAATATAAAGTGAATAAGTTAAACAAGGCAATATATAACCTTCTAAACCCCATCCGCCTTCAAAAAAAGATTCAAAAATTATAAAAGTAATCACAAGAACAACAAATGAATTTCTTATACCTGTAAAAAGTCTCGAAATATAATATCCAATGTAGAAGAAAACAATCAGACTAACAATATATAGTATTTTAATTCCTAAAGACGCTCCAATACTATATCCCAAATAGTTAATCAAGAAAATCACTGGTCCCTTATGATCAAATAAATCTAAATACATTCTCTGTCCATGACTCATTGCATATCCAAAATATTCAAATATACTTGCATCTAATAAGGGTAAACCCTTACGAACACTTGTCGCCAATGTAAACCAAGTTATGATTCCTAAAAATAATGAGAAACTGAAGGCAATCATTTTCTCTTTCTTCATACTATTACCTCTTTTTTTCAATATATTCTTCCGTTATTAAGTCTATCATATTTTTCTAATTAAAACAAAAGTATTTATAATTTCGGTAAATTTGCAAACTAAGTTCCACCGCTAATCCAAGTGGAAGTTAGTCTGATAAAAATCGGAAAAACCAGTAGAATTCCGTGTCAGGGTAAGTTCCACTTTGGTTGGGAAAGTGGAACTTACTTTGAGAAGTTACCTATTTATAATTTCAATTTCTAATCACTTCTTAGTTATTTGAATTTTCCCTTAAAAACCAGTATAATGGTAGAATGCTATGTGACTAGAAAGGAAGTTGAATGAAGCAATCTATCTCAAATCTCAAGTTAGCTGAGCGTGGGGCTATTATCAGTATTTCGACCTACCTGCTCTTATCTGCAGCAAAATTAGCAACTGGTCACCTTCTTCATTCATCCAGTTTGGTGGCCGATGGTTTCAACAACGTATCGGACATCATTGGAAATGTTGCCCTCTTGATTGGCATTCGAATGGCACGCCAGCCTGCAGACCGTGACCACCGTTTTGGTCACTGGAAGATTGAAGATTTGGCTAGCTTAGTCACTTCCATCATCATGTTTTATGTTGGCTTTGATGTGCTGAGGGATACCATTCAGAAGATTCTC
This sequence comes from uncultured Streptococcus sp., assembly GCA_963545095.1. Lineage (GTDB taxonomy): Bacteria > Bacillota > Bacilli > Lactobacillales > Streptococcaceae > Streptococcus. Next base: position 7,644 of record CAUUIG010000026.1, on the reverse strand, counting down.
AGTCGTGAAGAAACGGTCATTGATCCTCTGGGTGCAACTCTAGGAATTATTTCTGCAGCGATTATGTTTGTGGTCTATCTCTACAATACTCGCCTTAGTAAGAAATCCAACTCCAAGGCACTGAAGGCCGCTGCTAAGGACAATCTTTCTGATGCTGTTACCTCTCTTGGTACTACCATCGCCATCCTAGCTAGCAGTTTCAATTATCCGATTGTAGATAAACTGGTCGCTATCATCATCACTTTCTTCATCTTAAAGACAGCCTATGATATCTTTATCGAGTCTTCCTTTAGTCTTTCAGATGGTTTCGACGACCGTCTGCTTGAGGATTATCAAAAGGCTATCATGGAAATTCCCAAGATCAGCAAGGTTAAGTCTCAAAGAGGTCGCACCTACGGTAGCAACATCTACCTAGATATCACGCTGGAAATGAATCCTGACTTGTCAGTTTTTGAGAGTCATGAAATCGCGGATCAAGTCGAGTCTATGCTGGAAGAACGTTTTGGAGTCTTTGATACCGATGTCCATATTGAGCCAGCTCCTATCCCTGAGGATGAAATTTTAGACAATGTCTATAAAAAATTGCTGATGCGCGAGCAATTGATTGACCAGGGAAATCAACTAGAAGAACTCTTGGCTGACGATTTTGTCTATATTCGTCAAGATGGAGAACAGATGGATAAAGAGGCCTATAAGATAGAAAAAGAGTTGAATTCTGCTATCAAGGACATTCAGATTACTTCTATCAGTCAAAAGACCAAACTCATCTGCTATGAGTTAGATGGTATCGTCCATACCAGTATCTGGCGACGCCACGAAACTTGGCAAAATATCTTTCATCAAGAAACCAAAAAAGAATAGAGAAAATCCTGTCATGAGACGGGATTTTTCTATTCTTCTAGCTATCAAATTCACTTAAATATTCATAGCGTTCGTATTTTTCAAGGAGTGCTTCGTTTTTCTCATCCAATTCTTTTTGGAGAGTAGCTAGCTTACCAAAGTCAGAGCCGTTGGCCTGCATTTCCTCTTCAATAGCAGCGATACGATTTTCCAAGGTTTCAATATCGCCTTCAATGCTTGCCCACTCCTGCTTTTCTTGGTAGGTCATGCGTTTCTTGTCTTCTCGGACCTTGACTACTTTTTCCTTTTCAGCCTTTTGCACTTGATTGGCCATCTCTGTTTCAAAGGCCTTTTCATCAAGGTAGTCAGTATAATGGCCAAAGAATGGACGAATCTTGCCATCCTCAAAAGCTAGAATCTTGGTCGCTACCTTATCCAAGAAATAGCGGTCGTGACTAACTGTCAAAACTGGACCAGCAAAGCCTTGCAAGAAATTCTCCAAAACTGTCAAGGTCGCAATGTCCAAATCATTGGTCGGCTCGTCCAAGAGAAGAACATTTGGTTTTTCCAAGAGCAATTTAAGGAGATAAAGACGTTTTTTCTCTCCACCAGACAACTTCTCAATCAAGGTTCCATGCGTCGAACGTGGGAAAAGGAACTGCTCTAGCAACTCAGCGATGGAAGTCGTAGAACCGCCACTGGTCTTGACTTCTTCTGCCACTTCTTGCAGATAATTGATCACTCGCTTGCTTTCATCCAAGCCCTCAATTTGTTGAGAGAAATAGGCGATGCGAACAGTTTCCCCAATCACAACTTGTCCCTGAATTGGCTCAAGACTTCCTGCAATCAAGTTGAGCAGGGTCGATTTCCCAACACCGTTGTCCCCAACAATTCCAATACGATCTTTGGCCTGCACCAAGAGATTAAAGTCTTGTAAAATGGGCTTATTTTCATAGGCAAAAGAAACATCCTGAAACTCGATGACCTTTTTCCCAATCCGACTGGTTTCAAAGTTCATGGTCAAATCTGTTTCAGCAACGCCGCCTGAAACTTCCTTTTTCAGGTCGTGGAAACGATTGATACGAGCCTGTTGCTTGGTCGCACGCGCCTGCGGTTGTCTGCGCATCCAGGCCAATTCTTGTTTGTAGAGTTGTTCTTTTTTGTGGAGAAGAGCCGCATCGCGCTCGTCCTGTTCCGCCTTAAGGCGAACATAATCCTGATAATTTCCCTGGTACTCGGTCAAGCCTGCGCGATCCAATTCGAAAATCCGTGTTGACAAAGCGTCCAAGAAATAACGATCGTGGGTGATAAAAAGGACAGTTTTCTTAGAATTTTTCAAAAAGAGGGTCAGCCACTCAATAGTCGCAATATCCAGATGGTTGGTCGGCTCATCCAGTAGCAAAAGGTCGTGGTTGCCAAGTAAGACTTGCGCCAACTGGACCCGTCTTCTTAGACCACCTGACAATTCCCCAACTGGAGTCGATAAGTCCTGAATACCCAGCTTGCTAAGAACGGTCTTGACCTGACTCTCAATTTCCCAAGCTTGGAGAGAGTCCATTTCTGCCATGACTCGTTCCAAACGCGCCTGCTTGTCCTCACTGTAGTTGAGCATGATCAACTCATACTCACGAATGAGCTGGATTTCCTTGAGGTCGCTGGAGAGAACCGTATCCAAGACCGTCTTTCTATCATCAAAATCAGGGTCTTGGGTCAAGTAGCCAATCTGGTAATCATTTTTAGCTAAAAAGGGACTAACATCCCCATCAAAGCCTGAAACACCAGAAAGGACATCTAAAAGGGTAGTCTTACCAGTCCCATTAACACCAATCAGACCGATTCTGTCTAGGTCATGGATGATAAAGGAAATATCCTTAAAAACGGTCTTGTCACCGACGGATTTACTTAGTTTTTCAACGATAAAATCACTCATTTTTTCTCCTTCAGATAAGCATGGATGGCTTGACGGTCATTTTCCAATTCTCCATCGACAATGGCATACTCAATTTCTGTTAAAATCTCTCCCAAGTCTGGTCCCGGTTGATAACCATATTCTTTTATCAAAATACCACCGTTGATTTGGATCTCTTTCTTGTCATGAATGGTCAAACTCTGATAGGTTTCTGTGATGGCTTGTGGGTTGACTTCTTTTCCTTGGGCCTGACGAAGACTTTCAGCCTGTAAAAGCAAATCCAAGTCAAATCGGTAACAATCACGCTTACTCAATTCTCCCTTTTCACGCAAGGCCAAAATAGTCAGTAAATCCTGTACCTGCTTGGCAAACTGGCGTGATGTCTTCCATGCCTTCAAAAATGGCTGCACATTTTCAATATCCAAAACCCACAGTAGAGCCGCCCAGGCTTGCTCTGAAGATTCAAAGGTGAAATCAGTCTCCAAATCAAACAGTCTATTGAGCTTGTCCTGGCTAACTGCCATATCAGGGAGATAATCATAAGCTTGACTCTCAATCATGGAAGCCAAGCCCCTTCTCCAAAACGGAGACAGCAAGAGTTTATCAAACTCAACGAAGGTACGCTCTACAGAAATTTTCTCCAAAAGCGGCGTCAAGATCTTCATAGCTTTAAATGTTTCTGACTCAAGTTCGAAGCCAAGACTGGCCTGAAAACGGAAACCACGCATAATCCGCAAAGCATCTTCGTTGAAACGCTCACTAGCCACTCCAACTGCTCGTAAGACTTGCTTTTCCAAATCTTCTAATCCATTGAACAAGTCAATGATTTCGCCTGTCTCATCCAAGGCAAAGGCGTTGACTGTAAAATCACGGCGCTTGAGGTCTTCTTCTAGCGAACGCACAAAGGAAACCGCGCTGGGTCTGCGATAGTCCACATAGACATCTTCGGTCCGAAAGGTGGTTACCTCATACTCCTCGTCCCCATCTAAAACCAAGACGGTTCCATGCTCGATTCCGATATCGGCTGTTCGCGGAAAAATCTGCTTGGTCTCTTCTGGATAAGAAGACGTCGCAATATCCACATCATGGATAGGACGATTGAGGAGGGCATCTCGAACAGAGCCCCCAACAAAATAGGCCTCAAAACCTGCTTCTTTAATTTTTTCTAATACTGGTAAAGCCTTCTGAAATTCAGAAGGCATTTGCGTTAATCTCATAATAAGTGTTCTAATCCATAGACAAGCTCATGACGCTTGACAACTTCTTTAATTCCCAAATTCACCCCTGTCATGAAGGAGCTGCGATCATAGGAGTCATGACGGAGGGTCAATCCTTCTCCCTGATTGCCAAAGATGACTTCCTGATGGGCTACCAAGCCTGGCAAACGAACTGAGTGGATGCGCATGCCATCAAAGTCAGCACCACGGGCACCTGCAATCAATTCTTCCTCATCAGGCGCACCTTGCTGGATTGACTCTCGAACTTCTGCCATCAACTCAGCTGTTTTAATAGCTGTTCCACTCGGAGCATCCTTTTTCTTGTCATGATGGAGCTCGATAATCTCCACATTTGGGAAATATTTGGCAGCCTGCGTCGCAAATTGCATAAGCAAGACAGCACCCAAGGCAAAGTTAGGAGCGATCAAGCCACCCAAATCTTGGGCACGAGAAAATTCTTTTAACTCTGCAATTTCTTCACTTGTGAAACCTGTTGTTCCAACTACTGGAGCAAAGCCATTTTCAAGAGCAAAGCGTGTATTTTCATAGGCAACAGCTGGTGTAGTAAAGTCTACCCAGACATCCGCTTCAAAACCGGCCAAATCAACCTTATCCTTGAAAACAGGAATCCCCTGCCATTCTGAATCAGACTCAAAAGGATCCAAAACTGCTACCAAGTCCAAGTCTGGATCAGCCAAGACCATCTGACAAGCAGCCTGGCCCATCTTTCCCTTAAAACCAGCAATAATTACTCGAATACTCATCTCTACTCCTGTCTAAGATACAAAGCCTGTAGGAACACAAAGTGAAAATAGGAGTTTTGATCAAGAAGTGTCTACTCCTTGGAAAATCTATCTTTTTCACACAGGGTTCCAGGCGTGTTCAATTATCAAGATACAAAGGACCTTAGCTGCCCATAAAAAATAGGGAATGACGCTGACTTTCCACAAAAGGCAAGACAGGCATCTTTTTTCAAGAGGCAGGTAGTCCGTGTTCAATTTCTAAGATACAAGGCATCTTAACTAGCCTAGAAGAACCAACTAAATCACTGGAATATAACCCAGAGCAATGCTTCCTGCTCCTAGGTGGGTTCCAATGACACTACCAAATGTAGCAAGTGAAATATCCGTACCTACCCCAGAATCAAGCAAGTGTTGACGCAATTCCTCAGCCTTTTCAGGAGCATTCCCATGAATGACAATGACCCGATATTGGCCTGAAGCCGTTGTTTCCTTGATAATTTCAATTAAGCGCTTGGTTGCTTTCTTTTCAGTACGAACTTTTTCGTAAACTTCAATCACACCTTGATCGTTAAAATAAAGGATTGGCTTAATGCTTAACAGATTACCCAAAATGGCAGCCCCATTTGAAAGACGTCCACCTTTTACCAAATGATCCAAATCATCTACCATGATAAAAGCTGACGTACGGCTGATTTGAATGGCTAGCTTATCCTGAATGCTGGCAAAATCATCGCCCTGGTCACGCCAATTAAAGACGCTTTCAACCATGATACCCAGAGGAGCGCTTGTAATCAAGGTATCTGGAAAAGCAATGGTTAATCCCTCATAGTCATCGACCATATACTGGATATTTTGGTAAAAACCTGAAATTCCAGAAGATAGGAAAAGCCCCAAGGCATGTGTATAGCCTTGTTCTTTGAGCGAAGTTAGAATCTCATCTAACTTGGCAATACTTGGTTGACTGGTCTTAGGCAATTCAGAAGCCTGAGCCATTTTTTGGTAAAATTCCTCAGCAGTCAGATTGATGCCTTCGACATATTCCTCACCATCAATATTGACAGGAATATCCAAGACAAACAAATCTTCTCTTTGCAAGGTCTCTACACTGAGATAAGCAGAGGAATCTGTGATAACAGCTAGTTTCATATTAGAACTCCAAATTGATTCCTGGTAAGTCTAATGCAATTTCAGTTACTTCGTAAGTCAAACGGTTGAGCATGTTCAAACATGGACGAGCCAAAGTTTCCACCTCTTCTTGGTTCAATTCACTTGGCTCGTTAACAATACAACCATCGATATGGTTCACTTGTGAAATGGTTCCACTGATGACAAACTTATCAAATACAATCATAAAGCTCAAGATGACAATCAAAGAAGTCACTTGATTTTCTTGGTCATGTTGGAGCAATTGGAAGTTCACATCCACCTTAGTTTCAGGAGCTCCATTTTCATTTTCCCATTCAAAATTACGCGCATCAAAATGATACTGACTAACAAATTCTTGTTCACGTTTAAGATTCATGTCTTTCTCCCTCGGCTACAATATTATAAGCTATTGTACCATATTTTTTTATTTTCATCTAGTTTTCTAGGATTTAGTCAATCCCGATTTCAGCTCGAACCACATCTGCGATAGTATCAACATAGTAGTCCACTTCTTCTGTTGTAGGAGCTTCTGCCATAACACGCAAGAGGGGCTCTGTTCCACTTGGACGAACAAGGATACGGCCATTCCCTGCCATTTCTTCTTCCATCTTCTCGATGATAGCCTTGATAGCTGGCACTTCCATAGCCTTTTCCTTCATGGCATTTTCCACTCGGATATTGACTAATTTTTGTGGATAGATGGTTACTTCTGCTGCCAGCTCTGACAAGCTCTTACCAGTTTCTTTCATGATTTTCGTCAATTGGACAGCTGACAATTGACCATCACCTGTGGTATTGTAATCCATCAAGATGACGTGACCAGACTGTTCACCACCAAGGTTGTAGCCTGATTTTCGCATTTCTTCCACAACATAGCGGTCGCCAACTGCAGTGACTGCCTTGTTAATGCCTTCGCGATCCAAGGCCTTGTGGAAACCAAGGTTGGACATCACAGTCGTCACGATTGTATTTTGAGCCAATTGTCCTTTTTCAGAAAAGTATTTCCCGATGATGTACATGATCTTGTCACCATCAACGATATCCCCATTTTCATCAACAGCAATCAAACGGTCACTGTCTCCGTCGAAAGCCAGACCGATAGCTGATTCGCTTTCTTTGACCACTTCTTGAAGGTTTTCTGGGTGGGTTGAACCAACATTAAGGTTGATGTTAAGACCATCTGGTGTTTCCCCTATAACAGTCAATTGAGCGCCAAGGTCTGCAAAGATTTGACGGGCACTTGTAGACGCTGCACCATTTGCTGTATCCAAGGCAACCTTCATTCCTTCAAGAGGAGTTCCAGTTGAAACCAGATAGCTTTCATACTTACGCAAACCTTCTGGATAATCTACCAAAGTTCCCAAACCTTCTGCACTTGGACGAGGAAGAGTATCTTCTGCAGCATCTAACAAGGCTTCAATTTCTGCTTCTTTTTCATCATCTAGTTTGAAGCCATCCCCACCAAAGAACTTAATTCCATTATCAAGGGCTGGGTTGTGACTGGCAGAAATCATGACACCTGCGCTTGCCCCTTCAGTTTTAACCAAGTAAGCTACTGCTGGTGTTGCAAGGACACCGAGTTTGTAGACGTGAATCCCTACTGATAGAAGACCTGCCACCAAGGCAGATTCTAACATTTCCCCTGAAATACGCGTATCACGTCCCACAAAGACTCTCGGTGCTTCCGTTTCATGTTGACTAAGAACATAGCCTCCAAAACGTCCTAGTTTAAAAGCCAATTCTGGCGTTAATTCTACGTTAGCTTCTCCACGGACTCCATCAGTCCCAA
>CAUUIG010000025.1:0-19361 GCA_963545095.1 uncultured Streptococcus sp. | reverse complement strand
GGTTCAAACGGCCTACAATAGTACAGTCGATTATGTTCAAACGAAATACCAGCAAGCACAAGCTCGTATTCAAGAACTACGCTATCAAGCAATTCGTACTGCCTATGCTGTGGCAATAGGATTTAAAGCCTCCCCTACAATCCGAGAAGGCAAGAACCTTCTTCGTAACTGGAATCCGGCTCTACTGAACACATTGAAGCATATATGTGATCCAAAAACGACTAAGGCTTCAGATAGGGCAGGAAATAAGGTCAACTCGGTTGATGATTATAGTGTTTCAGCATATGAGTTTAAACAAAATCTTAAAAAACAATATGGTTTTGATGAAGAAACTTCAGATTTATTGTGGAAATTATATAAAAACATTGAGAAAACAGAAGGTGGAAATGCCGATTATGTCTATAATCGTTTAGTAGGTGGAATCATTTATAACGATGAGAATGCAAAATGGAACGGTAGTATTACTGGAGTGCCACAATACCTTAAAGATAGTATAAAATGGAATGGGACTGCTGGACTGGGTTCGGTATATGGAGCTAAAAGTTATCACACCATAGAAGAACAAATGAACCGCTTCGGATTGTCTGGAGAGGAATATAAGCTAATACAAGCTGGGATAGACATACAGCACAGGAGAGCCACTAATGAGGGTGAGACTGTTACAGATTTTGCCCATCAAAGTATTACTACTGCAACTAATTTATACGATAATAAAAATCGTCTTGCGAATTTTGAAGAGCTTAGAAAAGGACATTGGGGCAATAGTCACCAACATATTAATGATCTATCTGGTTGGCTAGGTGATGTGACAATCGGTAATCCTCCAAGTATGAATATCCCAGATTATAAGGCAGATCTTGATGCGGTTAATATTACATCTATCATGAAAAATCAGAGAATATCCTATGTTGCAGCTACTAATCAATACTATGATCAACTTTCTACTAATAGCTACTCACGTGAATCGGAGTTCTTGAAGAATGTGGGTGGGATGAACCATGTTAAAGAACAAATTTATAAAGAGGCAGGAATCAATCATCAGGATGATACCCAAGCAATGGAGATGTTAAAAGAGAAGAACAATGTTGCTTATCAGTTTATCCAAGATTTAAGTAAGGAAAAAGGTAAATGAAAAAAATTTTAAAAATCCTAGTCATAACTGTATTAGTTTTTCTAACTTTGTTTGGTTTATATCGTTTGTATCAAAAGAATTATTATAAAGGAGTGTATGAATCTTTAAGTAATGTCTTTCTAGAGATGAACTATGCAGAAACCCATAGTGGTATTTTACCTGGACTTGCTGATTTTAGCAAAGCAGTTGACGGAGGCCAATCATATCGCGATAAGGACATTACAGTTGGTATGAGTCTTGAATCAGGCTTATCTGAAGGTGAAACTATATTAGTGTATGTAGGTATTGAAGAAACATTTCTAATTGAGTATAGGCGGACGTTACCTGACGGTAGATATCTTTTTATTGACTATGATTATAGCGATAAAATACTCAAACAAACTATTGAGGTTTCAGAATCTGATCAATCATTAGCATACGGATTGACCGGTTATCGTATAGAAATAAAGACTAGAGGAGAACTTGATTTAGCATCATATTTGAAAATTTCCTATGGTTTTAGTTCGACTAAAGGTTTACCAAGTTTTCAGCTAACAGATCCCAACGAAGCACTAGAGTATTTAAAGCCTTATGGGATTGATGAAGCTTGGATTAAAGAAAAATCCCACTTTATGCTCTATGATGTTGTTCTAGAACGCTGGTTTAAAAATGGTAGTCAACGTTACTCAGTTGACAATCTTGGGGATGTAGAGATTGTGCCACTCAGTTTTTCTGAATAGAGTAACCGATTTTTAGGCACTCAGTATTTAGTTGCTCTATATTGAACGGATATCTTCTTTTGTAATACAAACATGCAAAAACTCTCGGGGAAGGATTTCTTCGAGAGTTTTATGCCCACCTATGACTTAAAGAAACAGTTGCTTACAGCGACCAAGGAAGGAATCGTCGTCAATCCACCAGAACTCGGGAACTTACCGGGTCAGGGAGAAGTGACCTATGCCAGTCAGGTTCAGGATGTTCTGATCCCTTATACCACACGAGAGGATACCTACAACTACTACGAGGAACGCAACTATGTCAACGATGTCAATCGTGAACATACAGAAGTCCTCGAAACCTATGACCATGATGGCAAGGCACGAGAGACCTATAGTTATGGCAAAGGTCGAGCTAGCTACCTCAACAACCAAACAGGTGACAGCTACAACTACTTGACTAACCAGTCAGGCTCTGTGACAGGTTTGACCAAGGATGGACAAGCCGTCGCATCAAGCAGCTATCATCTCTATGGGGCAAGAAAGGCAAGCACAGACACAACAGGCAATCCCTTTGCCTATAACGGCGAAGCTCGTGATGACACTGGACTTGACTATTTACGCGCAAGGTATTATGATAGTCAGGGAGGTACTTTCTTAACCGAGGATAGCTACCCAGGTGAGGACACAGATCCTCTCAGCCAGAACCGTTACAGCTATGTGCAGAACAACCCTGTCAACTATACCGACCCAAGTGGGCACTTCTGGAACAGTATCAAAAAAGGCTGGAACTATGTTAAAAAGACAGCCTCTAATGCATGGAATGATGTGAAAAAGGTTGCCTCTAATACCTGGAATACGGTGAAACGAGTTGCCTCAAACACCTGGAATGGTGTGAAGAGTATTGCCTCCAAGGCTTGGAATGCGACTAAGAGTGCCTTTAACCACGCAACCAACTGGATCAGCACCCAATACAACCGTGCGGTTAATTGGGGTAGTCGACAGTGGAATAAGGTTCAAACGGCCTACAATAGTGCAGTCGATTATGTTCAAACGAAATACCAGCAAGCAGCAGCACAGATAGAGGCCAAACGGCAACAAGTGGTTCGGTCTGCCTATGCCCTAGCAACAGGATTGAGCTCTTCCCCAACCATCCGAGAAGGTCTCAATCTGTATCGTAACTGGAATACGGCTTTAGAAAACACCTTGAAACATGTCTGTACAACAGCTGAACGAGTCAAGAATCAAGTCGTTGATTTCGTGAAAAATGTCGACTGGAAGAAGGTTGCCGTAACTGCGGCAGCTATCGGTGTCGGTATTGCTCTTACCGTAGCGACTGGAGGTCTTGGGGCACCCCTAGCGATGGCTATCGGTGGTGCAGCTTCTGGAGCAATCATCTCAGGATATGATACCTATCGTTCTGGCCAAGGCGGTTGGGAATTGGTTGGTTCGATTGCCAAAGGAGCAGGAACAGGTGCAATCTCAGGCCTTATTGGCGGTCAATTGATGGGAGCAGGAGCTAGTCTAGCAACCAATGTGACCCAAAATATTGGCAATCAAGCGGTTCGACAAGTTGCCAATATTGGAGTGGAATCAGCGGTTGAGACTGTGATTGACACAGGTATTGATTTGGCCACAGGAAATAAGATTACTGGTCAAACAGTCGCCATGAACTTTGCCTTTAACACCTTTACCAACGGAGCAGGTAGTGTGTTTCCTAAGAAGGCTCCTAAGGCTGATGTGGTGACGACGAAGCCGAAATCAGGGGATGTACCAGTCACTAGACCACGCAAGGATGTAACCCCTGTTCAGCAACTAGCATTGCCTGGGCCGACTGGTAAACCACTTGCCTTGCCAGCATCAGACCCTGTGTTAGCTTTACCAGCACCTAAAGTTACATCTAAACCAGATTTTTATGTAGCTCCTGATGGAAGAACTTTACCATCAACTGCCTACCGTTATATGGATTCTAAGTATGCTGAACAGACAATGAAAACTATGGAAGCCCCTGGAAGTTACATCGGTTTATCTAAATTTGATTCAGCAAGTAAGGTGCAAGATGCTTATCAAATATCTCCTGCTTGGAGTAATGCGAAGCTTCGTGGAGAGTTTGATACACTTCAGATAATGGATAATGTGTATGTTCCTAAAGAAGCCGGAGATACAGGAAAAGTTTTGGAGCCAATCACATCTTATTATCCCGAATACGGGAAAGGAGGCTATCCACAATTGAAAACTAATTCGGTAATTGAATTTAAAAAAGTAGATATTATAGGTGACTAATATGAATTATAATGATGTTAAAGAAAAATTATGTAATATTATTATTAAATACATTGATAATCCTGAAATACGTTTACAAATGTTAGAGCAAGCAGAGTCTGTTAATACTGTGAGAGGTGTACTCTATAGTTTAGATAAAGAAAAAAACGGAGATTTAACTCAAGAGGAGATTGATTTTTGTAAAGATTTATTTTTTTACTTTGGTTAAAAATAAAATTTTCTAGAGTTTTGGATAGATTCCTACGATAATCTCACTATAGCCTAAAAATTTTATAGAAATTGTTATAGAAGTATAAATAGAAGTTTAGGTTCCCAGATTTATCATGTTTTAAAAAAATATCCAGATGGAACAGTATTTGGGAAGTTTACAATTGAAGATTAGGAGAAAAAGATATGTTTAATTCATTTTTAGAATTTTTTGACTCAGAAGATAAAGGTTACTTAAAGCGTTCAGAAGATATTTATCTTGATTTTATTATGAACTATTCTAAGGAAAGTTTTAGTAGCGGATTATTTAGAGTTGTTGATTATAATAATTTAGAATATTTTAAAGAACTAGCACAGTCATGCTTTCCTGAATTATCAGATGACATACGAGTTATAGGTTTTGATTGGTTAGGTAGAATATTTGTTAGTTCTGACACCAGTGATTCTAAAATATATATGTGTGATGCGGGAAGCCATGAGATTTTAGAGATTCCACTAGGTATTAAGGAGTTTTTGAATAATGAAATTCCAGAATATCCTGATGAGCTATTTGCTTTAGATTTTTACAAAGAGTATATCTCTCAGGGAGGAACCTCTCCTTCCTATAATCAATGTATTGGTTATAAAATACCTTTATTTTTAGGTGGTTCAGATGACCTTTCAAATATTGAACAAATTGATTTTGATGTATTTTGGAATATCATGGCACAATTATGGTAGTTTAGATTAAATCATACAGTCATTGCTGGTTATGAGATAAAAACAGTGGATGATTTAGCTCAAGCAATAAAAAATAAAGATGTGTCTGTTTCGGATCTTCCTGTGGAGTATATTAATAGAGATGGTAATGTTTTAATTCAAAATACAAGAACCTCTCAAGCGTTAACAGTTGCAGGAGTTCCTAGAAATCAGTGGCATGTAACTGATAATACTGGTAGTCCATTGCATGAGAAACTACTGGATGAGCAGTTATTACGTAATAAACTAACTTCGGAAGGGATTTCTACTGTAAGACGTAGCGGGGGTACGAATAATGGAAAATAAAATGATATACACTCTTCCAATGTTTTCTTCACTTTTGTCTGAGTTACCTCAAATAACTTTTTCAGGTGCAAATATTTGTATCAACTTAAAAGGATATGATTATGATGACATATATTCAGAAGTTGAATTGATATTTCAAGAAGTTCACTATTTTTCAAAGACAAACGCATTATTTTCTGTAGATACAATTGAAGCTTATGATAAAATTTTAGAAATATTTAATTCATCAATAATACTACAGTTAATGAAAGCAAATAGGAATCTTTTTGAAGAAATTAACAAGCATCAAGAATTAAAGCATTATTCTTTATATCTTGATGGTTATGATGGATATAATATAGTCTGCAAGTCTATAGAAATCAGAGAGTTATAAGATTTTAAGGAAGTAAACAATTAGCAAATTAGAATTATACTTCGCTTAGTATAAAAGAAAGTACTTGAAGAATTAATTTCTTCAAGTACTTTTACTGTTCAATAGGTATAAAGGTCCTAACAATATTTCTAATAATGTGAGGCTTATCTTCATAAGCTATAAACTTTTCAGGATAGTTGTTATTCAAAGAAATTATTTCAAGATAAAGTTTCTCGATAGAAATAGAGCTATTCCAAGACAATGCTTACACAGCCCCAAGTGGGGAAGAAAACTCCCTCTTCTGGTATGGCTTTAGCCAGAATGTCCTCCAAGCCCTGTCTGCTTTACCGCAAACGATAGGAAGCATCTGGCACAGCATCTTTGACGATGTGTCGACAGCCTACCACCAGAAAGTGGCTAAGGACCGAGCAAGTAAGGAAGGGATTGTCGTCAACCCACCAGAACTCGGGAACTTACCGGGTCAGGGAGAAGTGACCTATGCCAGTCAGGTTCAGGATGTTCTGATCCCTTATACCACACGAGAGGATACCTACAACTACTACGAGGAACGCAACTATGTCAACGATGTCAATCGTGAACATACAGAAGTCCTCGAAACCTATGACCATGATGGCAAGGCACGAGAGACCTATAGTTATGGCAAAGGTCGAGCTAGCTACCTCAACAACCAAACAGGTGACAGCTACAACTACTTGACTAACCAGTCAGGCTCTGTGACAGGTTTGACCAAGGATGGACAAGCCGTCGCATCAAGCAGCTATCATCTCTATGGGGCAAGAAAGGCAAGCACAGACACAACAGGCAATCCCTTTGCCTATAACGGCGAAGCTCGTGATGACACTGGACTTGACTATTTACGCGCAAGGTATTATGATAGTCAGGGAGGTACTTTCTTAACCGAGGATAGCTACCCAGGTGAGGACACAGATCCTCTCAGCCAGAACCGTTACAGCTATGTGCAGAACAACCCTGTCAACTATACCGACCCAAGTGGGCACTTCTGGAACAGTATCAAAAAAGGCTGGAACTATGTTAAAAAGACAGCCTCTAATGCATGGAATGATGTGAAAAAGGTTGCCTCTAATACCTGGAATACGGTGAAACGAGTTGCCTCAAACACCTGGAATGGTGTGAAGAGTATTGCCTCCAAGGCTTGGAATGCGACTAAGAGTGCCTTTAACCACGCAACCAACTGGATCAGCACCCAATACAACCGTGCGGTTAATTGGGGTAGTCGACAGTGGAATAAGGTTCAAACGGCCTACAATAGTGCAGTCGATTATGTTCAAACGAAATACCAGCAAGCAGCAGCACAGATAGAGGCCAAACGGCAACAAGTGGTTCGGTCTGCCTATGCCCTAGCAACAGGATTGAGCTCTTCCCCAACCATCCGAGAAGGTCTCAATCTGTATCGTAACTGGAATACGGCTTTAGAAAACACCTTGAAACATGTCTGTACAACAGCTGAACGAGTCAAGAATCAAGTCGTTGATTTCGTGAAAAATGTCGACTGGAAGAAGGTTGCCGTAACTGCGGCAGCTATCGGTGTCGGTATTGCTCTTACCGTAGCGACTGGAGGTCTTGGGGCACCCCTAGCGATGGCTATCGGTGGTGCAGCTTCTGGAGCAATCATCTCAGGATATGATACCTATCGTTCTGGCCAAGGCGGTTGGGAATTGGTTGGTTCGATTGCCAAAGGAGCAGGAACAGGTGCAATCTCAGGCCTTATTGGCGGTCAATTGATGGGAGCAGGAGCTAGTCTAGCAACCAATGTGACCCAAAATATTGGCAATCAAGCGGTTCGACAAGTTGCCAATATTGGAGTGGAATCAGCGGTTGAGACTGTGATTGACACAGGTATTGATTTGGCCACAGGAAATAAGATTACTGGTCAAACAGTCGCCATGAACTTTGCCTTTAACACCTTTACCAACGGAGCAGGTAGTGTGTTTCCTAAGAAGGCTCCTAAGGCTGATGTGGTGACGACGAAGCCGAAATCAGGGGATGTACCAGTCACTAGACCACGCAAGGATGTAACCCCTGTTCAGCAACTAGCATTGCCTGGGCCGACTGGTAAACCACTTGCCTTGCCGGGACCATCAAATAAAATATCACAAATTAATCCCTATGACATTAGATTTAGTCAAAGTTCTGTTAATGGAGCTGATTCGATACAAGCTAGTATGAAATCTAATGGTTGGAAAGGAGATGCAATTGATGTTGTGAATATGCCTGATGGTAAGTTAACAACTATTGATAATACAAGGGTTATAGCTGCTAGAGATGCTGGAATTACTGCTACGGCTAGAGTACATCAATATACGGATCCCCTTCCAGAAGAATTTATAGATAGATTTACAACTCGTACTGGTACACCTTCAACTTGGGGAGAAGCAGTTCAGTTACGTGTTGGCAAGCAAAAATCATCTTTTCGAGCCGGAAATCCATACGGTTCGTATGATTTAGAACGGAGGAATTAATTCATGCCACTTACATTTAATCATTCTTTCTTTTCCTATCCACAACAATTAAAAGATTTGGTTTCTAAAGGTATCGTTGATTTTGGTGTTTGGTACTTGATGAGCGATGAAGAAACGCTTAGGAGATTTAGAGGTCTTCAAATAAGATATCCTGAGCGAACATTATATCCATTTGCGAGGAGAGATGATAATGATGACATTGCCTGTTTTGAAGATGTTGACAGCACTCTAGTACATATAATTCATGACTTTGCTGATTCAGGATGGGAACAAAAGGAAGTTCTATCTAATATTGATGCATGGTTAGAATACGTTGAGGAGTGTAATCTTCAAGAAGGATAATAATTTAAGAATTATTTGAGCCGTAAGAATATTATTCCAAAACGGCTCAACTGGAGGAAGTGACTCTTCCAGACGGAACCACTGTAAAGCAAGAATACGATGCCCTTGATCGTCTCATCAAGCAGACGCATTCTAGCGGTTTGGTAACAGAGTACAGCTACGATGCTGCCAACCGTGTAGTGAACAAAAAAGATAATCAGGCTCTCAACGAGACCTACACCTACGATAAGGCAGGAAATCGTCTCACTTTAACAAACAGCTTGGGCGAGGTTACTCAATACAGCTATAGTAGTGACAATCAACATAAAAATAGCCTGATTAATAATCAAGATATAAAAATTAGATATTGAGGTATGAAAGTGTGTAGAGTAATAAAATTATTTACGGATACGATTTCTTCAGAGCACATGGATTTTGCCTTTCAGATTGCTCATGAAACCCAAGATGCAGATATAGTTCAGATATTTGATGGAACCCAGACATTCAATTTATCAGTTAATTATGTTAGGTACCTATCGTTTATTAATAAAAAGTTTAGCGAACTATATAATAAAGACTATGAAATTGCTGATTATGGTATCTATCAAGTTTTTGATAGTAAATTATCGAAAGAAGTTAGCTATCAATCTTGTAATATATGGTCAGCTGATGATTTTAATCATTATGTTTTTCTTTCTAAGAAAGGCATGATGGAAATACTCATAAATGCTCCTTTGACATTTAAATTAGAAAAAACAGCTACTGAACTGCAAAAAATATCTGGTGTCCCCTTGAAAATAAGTGAAGTAGGGAACATCGAGAGAGGCTTGTATTATTTAGAAGCTTGTTTAACCAATGATGGTGAACTCTATTTTAGAATCAGTGATAAACTTATAAAATGTGAAGATTATGTTGCTTTTAGATTGATTGATGAAGGACTGGATTTACGTTCACTTGAATCAGAATATGAGTTAGATATAGTTGCTGTCCATCCCGAAAATCATTTTGTTTATCAAGTTTTAAATGGTGAATTTATGGGGCTTGCCCAATCTATTTTTTCTAGTTATAAGGTTATAAATACTCTGAATTACAATGCCTATTTATTAGTTTTTGAGTGATATACATTAAGTTATGTTTATCTTTAGAAAAAGAAGTGTGCCAATGTCTACTTAACTTCATCTGTCGCGATAGGTGTTGGTCTCGGAGCAGCCAGCTCAAGTGTGACCAATAGTCTGGTGCGTCACGGGGTTGATACGGTAGGTGAAACTGTGATTGACACGCTTAGTGATGCGGCTCAAGGAGGCCGGATTACTCCAACCAGCATTGGTACAAGCCTCTTGCTTAACGCAGTGACAGAAGGTGTAAGTAGCCGAACAGTTCGAGCTCCTAAGGCTGATGTGGTGACGACGAAGCCTACAGGTGGACGTCTACCAATGACAGTAGATAATCTCCAAATGTTTGCAGAGAAGCCTAAGGCAAGACCAGATTTTTATGTGGATTCTCAAGGAAATACAGTGCCTTCACAAACAAATATTTCTGATGAAATGGCTCAAAAAATTCTGTATGGTAAACAAAAATCTTCTAATTCAAATAAGATTATAGGAGGTCATTCTCCAAATATTAATAATTCAAATTCTAATTATGCAACTCAAACTATCCGTACACATAGTGACGGAACACAATCTGTTGATTTTGTGAAGCAGTTAGACAATGGTAAAGTTTCACAAATAAAAAATTCTACATTATTCCCTCAGAACTGGAGTGATAAAAATATTATAGATTCGATAAAAAATGTTGGAGAGAGTGTACCATTAGGAGTTAGGGCAAGTGATGGGGCAAGTTTTCATCGGGAAAAAATAAATGGTGTAGAAATTGATGTTATTAAATTAGGTAATGATGTAATTAGTGCTTACCCTATCGGTAACAATAATTCCTATCCAGGAGGTTTTTAGTATGGATTGCTATAAAGAATTAGATATAGTATTATCTCAACATTACTTAGGTGATGCTTTTTATGATGCAGATGTTGAATATGTCATGGATGTTTTGCTTCCTTCTTTAAAACAAGAAGAGTGGTGTACTCTAGGTGCTTGTCTTGAAGAAAAGAGTAGCTTGTATAAATACAAATTAGCTTATTGTATAGAGGGATATGATACTTCAAATGCTTTTAATATACTGATGAAATTAATACTGTGTCATGATAAAAATATACTGGAAGAAGTACTTCAATCTTTTACTTCATTTGACTCTTTTAAATATAAGGAACAGCTAATCAAATTTCCACAAGTAATAACTATTTTGAAGGATTTGTCTACCTATAAGGAGAACCCAACAATAGGTAGATTAAGTACTAGTATTTGCGAGACATTTGGACTACAATAGTTAGTTATTAGTAAGTAACAAATATAGAATTAGTCTATCAAGGAAGAGATTTCTAGATAGGCTTTTTATCATTGATATTTTTAAATACCTAATCCATTACTTGACCAAGGATGGACAAGCCGTCGCATCAAGCAGCTATCATCTCTATGGGGCAAGAAAGGCAAGCACAGACACAACAGGCAATCCCTTTGCCTATAACGGCGAAGCTCGTGATGACACTGGACTTGACTATTTACGCGCAAGGTATTATGATAGTCAGGGAGGTACTTTCTTAACTGAGGATAGTTACTCAGATGAGGACACAGAACCTCTCAGCCAGAAACGCTACAGATATGTGCAGAACAACCCCGTCAACTACACGACCCGAGTGGGCACTTCTGGAACAGTATCAAAAAGGCTGGAACTATGTTAAAAGACGGTATCTAATGCATGGAATGGTGAAAAATATCTTAATGGAGGAAATTAATAATGAATACAAATCTAATAGCTTTAAGAAGAAAAGAACATTTTGAGAGTTTAAATTTAGAAATTCAGAAGGAGTTAGATAACTTTTATGATACAAAGGCAGCTACTCATCAACTAAAAGTGATTAAAAAAAGTAGGTCAATTCCAAAAGTGGGAGATGTATTTCTTGTGTCGCCGAGGGAGGGAATTTACTTTTATGGTAAAGTGCTGGTTTCTAATATAGTTAGAAAAGTTCCTGATTCTTTTGTGGAAGGGAAACATGTTGTATTTATCTTTAAAGGAAATACTCATGAAAAAAATATTGATAAATACAAGCCAGATTATTCTAACTTGTTAATTCCACCTGCTATTGTAGGTGATGGATATTGGAAAAAAGAATATTTCCATACTATCGCTAATATTCCCTTAACAGAGGAAGAGAAAAAGCTGGATTTTGGCTTTTATAAACTTCATTTTAAAGGTAATTTTTTCTGTAAAGAGACTGGAGAATTATTGGATAAAGAGCCTAAAATATTAGGGATGCATGGAATAACGACTATCAGTGGAATAGGATTGGAAATTGAAGAAGAATTAATTATTAATCCCTCCTTATTAGAAGAAACTGAGTAGTTTGAACTTTGCGATAATCATTAAAAACTCTCGAAGAAATTTTTCATTGATAGTTTTATACTATCACCATCAGCTATAATGGTGACAAGACTCAGTACACCTAGAAAATAAAAATGGGAAATATAATTTGGTAAATAATGTCACAAAACAAGTAGAACAAAGGGTACAGCATTTACCATCAGGTAGTAGACAGACAATTATTGTTGATATTCGAGATCAGCAAGTTTCTGCGTGTCGCTTTCTAATGCTTTTCATTTTATTGTTTAGATAGTCAGCGTGTAAAGGCTTATTGACGTTTCCTTTTGTGTCGATATATGTAAAAACAAATTGTTCTGGATTACTGATGATACCAAACTTTGCTAGTTCATATCTTTGTTGTTCTTTCCAAGATGTAAGAAGCTGAAGTAAGTCATTAGAAATAGAGAAAATAGTTTTCTTATTTCCCTTAGTAGATTTTACTTGTCCATATCTATCTAAAGCTTGAATTAGCTGAATCTGTGATTTTGAAAAATCGATATGTTTCCATTGAAGAGCATAGATTTCAGATTTTCTATCACCTAAGAAAAAAGTAAGATAAAATAGGACATAATCTTTAAGGGTTATTTTATCATTGTCTAAATCTTCTTGAAATGCTGAGAACCATTCTTGGAGTTGTTCATGAGTTAGATATAAATCTTCCTCTCTCTTTGACTCTGCAAGTTGAATCTTTTTAGTGGCTTTTATTCTTCTTAATATTTTTGCAACTTTATTAGCTTCTATATATTCAAGTTCTTCTGCCCAATCAAAGATAGAATGAACTGCACCTCAAAAGCTAGATTTTTCTGTCTAACTTTTAGGATGCAGTTCAATAATCATTCTGTTTTATATATACTAAGATACCCATAGAAATTTGTGGATGTTTTTCTATTTGTAGCCGAAAAAGAGACTGGGACAAAAGTCTAATCTTAAATATAAAAAGCGAACAAAACGAGTTATCTGACACACAGAATTCTGTCTTGTTCGCTTTTTTGTCTAATCTATCGATTTTAAAATTTTATAATAAAGAATTCCTAAAATCAAAATCTTTTTGTCCCAGCCTCTTGGGGGGAACTAGAGTCATTTAAAAGAATTAAATAAAGATTTTAATTAGTCTTTAAAATTCTTTTGGAAGATGAGTAGAGACAAGACTGAAGTAATAGCCGCTAAGAATAAGAAGGCGTTTGCTTCTTGCTCTCCAGTCTCTGGAAGTTGTTTTTCCTTGTCTTGTTTAACTGTAGTGGCAACAGGTACTTTTTCATCTTTTCTTGGTGAATCTTCTGTTACAACTGCAGGAGCTGGTTTTTCAGGCTCTTTTGGTAGAAGATACTCAGGAAGAGTTACAACTGGTGGTGCATCTGTTCCTACAGAACTTTGTTTAGTCCCGACTTCAATCACTCTGTCTTTAGCTGGAGTTGATTCAGTTTGGACCACCTTACGATTGCTACCGTCTACTTCGACGTACTTAATTAGTAGGCCGTCTTTACCTTCTGCTAGAACATTTTCTTTTCCTTTATCTAAGTTTGGATTTTCGCGGCGGATAGTCTTGAATGGTACTGCCTTCTTAACAATATCCAAACTTGGGAATTGGAAGACAAGCTCTTTAACCCCTTCTTCAGGACTTGAAGAAGTAATTGGTTTTTCAGGCTGTTTTGGTTCAACTGGTTGTTCTGGTTGGCTAGGTTGCAATTGCTTGATTTGTTCAAGAGCGTTGTTAAGAGCTTTGTTGACGTCTTCTTGAGTCTTCGCTTCTTGGATAGCTGCGATTGCTTTATTAGTAATTTCAACTAATTTCTTCTTAGCATCGTTGTTAGTACCGAGTTTAGCCACTTTTTTCTCGATAGCTTCAGTCAAGCTAGCCATGGCCTTATCATAATTGATTTCTGGTTGTTTTGGTTCAACTGGTTGTTCTGGTTGGCTAGGTTGCAATTGCTTGATTTGTTCAAGAGCAGTATTGAGAGCTTTGTTGACGTCTTCTTGAGTCTTCGCTTCTCGGATAGCTGCGATTGCTTTATCAGTAATTTCAACTAATTTCTTCTTAGCCTCGTTGTTAGTACCGAGTTCAGCCACTTTTTTCTCGATAGCTTCGGTCAAGCTAGCCATAGCCTTATCGTAATTGATTTCAGGCTGTTCAGGCTGTTTCGGTTCAACTGGTTGTTCTGGGTCTGTTTCGTCTTCAGGTTTTTGGTAATTTTCATCTTTGCTAAGAATATCTTGCAAAGCAGTGACTGTTGACATCACATCTTGTACATTTACAGTATCAGAACTTAATTGTGCAGTGAGTTTATCAAGATTAGACTTAAATGCTTGGCGTGCAGTTGCAGTATCTTTTAATCCAGCAGTATTAAAATTAGACAAGTCTTCTTTCCATTTAGAGATAGATTGAAGGATTTCTGCTTTGCTGTATAGCTCGCTGCCTTCGCCTTTTGTAATGAATTGATCCACTTGTATACCGATATTTTTGGTCAAATCATTCTTATCAGGGTCTAGTTGGAGAGTGATTACGTGCAAGTTTTCATCAAGGCCTTTTAGGTTGACTAGAGTCTGGTCGCCTTGACGGTTAGCGGCATGGCCGCTAAAGTATTTCTTGCCATCAATAGTAGATGCATTTCCCATTCCATCTTGATAGGTGACTTCCTTACCGTCAAGGAATACTTTATAGACACCATGACCTGGGTCAACAAATCCTTTGATTTCTAAGCCTGTACCATAGAAATAAGCTGTCACAGTTGTCTTTTTCTTCTGTTCCTCTGTCAGATGTCTAAATGATACCCATGATTCAGTGTTTTGGTATTGGCCAGAAGAGTTGGTTTCGTGTCTCCATCCAGGACTGTAATCTAATTGACTAGCTTGGTCGTCGTAATTTGTCTGATTCGTCTTCAATAAATCAGCCTTCATTACTCGAATCGTTGCGTCGGTAGCAAAACCGAGTAGGGCGCCATCAGACACAGAAGTGAGTTTTGCTTTGAAGTCAAAGATTGAGTCAGCTTGTTCGGTGAAGTCGATAGTTGGAATGGTAACAGTTTTCTCTGTTTCACCATCTGCAAAGGTTACATCTTGAGTTGTATCTTGGTAAACCTTACCGTGAACACCTGTTCCAGGTTCCGTAATGAAGCGAACGGTAGCAGCTCCCTTGCTTCCACCAACACGCTTAATTGTAACAGTCACAGGTTTTCCTTTTTCTACATCGTAAGAAGTTGCTTCAAGCTCAAACATACCCTTGCTGTTATTGTTCAGAGTGTAGATTCCTTCTGTAGCAATTGGTTCACCTGTTTTGTTAACGAGAGTAATAGTGTGTTCTCCAGGTGCTAAATCACCAGTTTCGTATACTTTTTGGCTACGTTTACGGCTACTGTTCTTGGTTTGTACATCTGCGACTTTTTGACCATCCACGTATACAGACATTTCACCATGGTTTGGATCTACTGTTGATACAACATAAGCCTTGGTTCCTGTGAAACGATAGGTGACTTTGGCGTCTTTCTTGTTGGTCCACATAGAAGTGCCACGGATACCTTCTGACTCGTTGTACCAAGTTGTACCTTCCTTGTCGGCAGTTGTATTTGAGTGGTATTCTAGTCCAAGAGGATATCCATCATTCTTTTCAATAGTACTTGGAGTTTTATAGACTGAGAAGTTGGTTAGGATTGGAGTAGCTTGTGAGCCAGTAATCGTAACTCGGATTTTTTGTGCTTCTACAGGTTGACCTTGGATCAAACGACGATAGCCTACGGTTGAACCTTCACCATATGGAACCCAGCGTCCGTTGATCTCGACTTCAATTTTGAATCCAGAGATACGTTGACCTTTGGCGATGTCTTCCTTGAGTTCGACAACGTCAAAGCGTCTCTTTTGTCCCAAATCGACTGTGAAACTACCAGTTGTGGCATCATTTGAGAGCGCCCAGCTGGTATCGTCTTTGCCGTCTGTAAGGTTACTTGCTTTATATAAGTGGTTTTGACGAGTAGAACTTGCTGTGACAGTCGCTCCTTTGGCGAAATCAGTTGCATACATTTGATCTAGAGTCGCTTTGAATTCTTTCAAGCGAGCCACGTCAGCATCTGCGAATTTACCTTCTTTGTTTGGTGGAATGTTGAGAAGAAGTGGCGTTCCACGACCAACAGACTTGAAGTAGATATCCATCAATTCTTTGAGGGATTTTGGTTGCTGGTTATCGTGGTAGAACCAACCAGAACGGATTGAAACGTCAGCTTCCCCTACAGAGTACATATCTCCGTCAGGGTCACCGTGGTTAAGGTATTCGTTCTTAACATTTTCGGTGATGTTGGCTTTCTTGACCTTATGCCATACAGGGTCACCGGCGATACCACGCTCATTTCCAATCCAACGGATACTTGTTGGTTCGGCAGAGAAGATAGCGATATCTCCCTCAGCTTCCTTGATGTATTTGAACCACTCATCAAAAGTGTAGGTTACTTTTTGGGCACCGCTACCGCGTGCTCCATCCATCCAGACTTCGATAAATTTACCCTTATTACCGTATTTTGGATTACCAAGGATTTCTTTTAGTTGATTGAGGTAGTATTCGTTGTATTCTTTTTGAGTAGCTACCTTATATTTAGGGCTATTAACATCCCATGGTGATAGGTAAACACCCATGTTCATATCGTATTTAGTAGCAGATTTAGAGATTTCTTCTAAAAGGTCACCCTTTCCATCTTTCCATGGACTTGCAGCTACGGTATGATTTGTATATTTAGATGGGTAAATAACGAAACCGTCGTGGTGTTTGACAACCATAATAGTGCGTTTAAAGCCAGTTTCCTTGAGAGTACGGATCCATTGGTCTGTATCTAAGTTAGTTGGATTGAAGTTTTTAGGATCCTCATTTCCATGTCCCCATTCAGAATTAGTATAAGTATTCATACCATAGTGGATGAAGGCAGCTAATTCTTCTTTGTGATAATCAAGTTGAGCCTTGCTTGGAAGCGGACCGTGATTTCCGATTTCTGTTTCTTTATCTTCTGGATGAGCAACAGGTAAAACATTTGAAGTCGGATTAGAGCTAGCAGAGATTTTTTCGTATTCAAAGACGATATCATTCACACCCTTGTGCTGGATGCTGGCTTCTAAGTGTGGAGTGATTGCGCGGTAGCCTGCGATTTCTTTTGCTTCAAAAGTGTTTACAAAAGAAACCTCGTATTCTTTTCCGTCGTTATTATCAGTAGTTACATCTGCTAATTCTTGCTCTGAGCCTTTCAAACGATAATGAATGGCAAATGAACCTTTATTCACTTTATAAACCACCTTGATGATCCGTGTTCCTGGAGCTGTTTTGCTGACGACGTTGTAAGTCCACTCATCTTTGAGTTGCTTGTTGATTTCGACACCATCAATAGAAACAATCTGGTATTTCTCTTGATTTTTTGTATAGAAGTCGGTCTTAGCGATTTCTTTTTTGAAGTCATAATCAAAAGCTGTTCCAACTTCAGTTTTTTCAACAAAAGTATCATCAGTTTTGATTGGATTACCAGTTTCATCTACGTGTTGAACCACTACACGTCCGTAATCGATTCCTTTAATGAGTGTCGCAACACCATTTTCATCGAAAGAATATTGATTTTCACCAATAACAGCAGTTTTATTTCTGAACATTTCTCCTTCAGGCGTAAAGTAATATCGTTTCCCGTTATCACCTTGGTACCAACCTTTGACACCATATTTTGCGATAATATCTTTTACCCATTTGACTTGCTCGGGTGAGAGAACGATCCCACCACCGAAACGGTCTTTGTCAGGGATGCCGTTTTCAATTGTGCCGTGTTGGTGAACACCGACTACTTTACCATCACCGTTGATAATACCAGCACCTGAAAGGCCTGAAACAGAAGTCATATGATAGGTGATGCCTTTTGAGCCTTTATCATCATAATTATCAACAGATTTCACGACACCATCAGCCTTGTAAAGTTGACCAACGACAATTGGTTTTTTGAGCTCTGGTGAGCTTGAATCGGTTGGATATCCAATCGTGCTAACAGGATCTCCTGGTTGATAGGTTTTGTTTTCTGCCAAGGGAACAAAGGTAGCAGCTTTATTTGGACTAGCGATTTGAAGAGGAACAGGTGCTACAACAGCAGCCAAGTCATTTTGATATCCTTTTCCAAATTCTTTCTTGTTCCAAAAATGAATATCTTCTTCTTTGAAGAGAGTAGTATTACCCGTTACAGGTTGAGAATTGCGAACAGCAGAATTAGAACCGAGGTTATAGTAAAACTTAGCAGAATCTCCACCTCGAATATGTCCTTCTTTTGTATCACGGTCTGATTCTAAAAAGTTGTGAGCGACAGTCAAGATGACATTTGGCGCCACAAAAATACCAGAACCAGACACGATATAGCGTTGGGAACCACCGTTGTAAATAGTGTAAATCATACTAGCAGCAGTAGCAGGTTGTCCTTCATAAGGGACGTGCTTCAAATCTAGACCACCGTTGATGATCGCACGATTACCATTTTCAACTTCTTTTGGAAGTTCTTCCTTGTTTTTTAGAATGCTTTCTGTCTCAACTTTAGGGCTATCCTTCTTGTCTACAATTGCTGAAGTATCTATGTTTTTCACGGGCGTGTCAGGATAAGCTTGATCGTGGATTTCTTCAGGAAGTAAGTCAGTAGTCTTAGTATCTGCTACAGATTTTTCTTCTGCTGGTTTAACAGTTTTCTCTGCTTGCTCTGACTTTTGAGGTGTAGAGATTACAGGATTTTCATTTTTGATTTCTGGTTTAGTTTTTTCAGACTCGGCCAATTTTTCTACGTTTGGTTGAGAACTTGTAGCTTCAATTTTTGCTTCGTCAGCTAGTGCTGTTCCAGATGCAAAAAAAGCTAGACCAACCATAACCGAAGCAACACCAACGGTTAATTTTCTGATGCTAAAAGTTTGCCCTTTTTCAAAAAGGTATCGATTCATAATGTACTCCTAGTTTGAATAAAGACAGTCAGCTACTGTCTGAGCCCAAGTATGACTTGGAAACGATTTTCTTTAATGATAGTTAATTTGTGCAATAGTTTGAGTATAACCTTCCTCCTATTTAAGCGCTTTCATCTTAAGATAAAAAATTTAAATTGCCATCTTAATCTTTAAAATGACCTAAAAACCTTGATATAACAAATATACTAAATTATTCCAAGAAATGCAATAGAGAAATGTAAGAAAATCAATCTAACTTAAAGAAATTCATTTGCTTTTTAAAGAAAAAATACATCCTTTCAAAAATTAAACTAAATGAAAGGATGTATTCAAAAAATCAGAGTAATTTTCGTATCGCCTCTTCAATTTGTTGTGGGTCTGTTTTTGAAGAGAAGCGTTCAAAGACCTGCCCATCACGACCGATGAGA
>CAUUIG010000024.1:0-19664 GCA_963545095.1 uncultured Streptococcus sp. | reverse complement strand
TCATTTTAGTTACAAAAGCGATGAAATCAAGCATTAGTAAAACCAGTGGAACTTAGTTTGGGAATTTACCCTTTTTCGAATGTAACCCCTATCTGCGATACTGTTTCAAGAAACGAGTCATCTTTTCTTGGATTTGGGCTAGTTCATCGACACGAGGAAGGTAAACGATACGGAAATGGTCTGGTTCCTGCCAGTTGAAGCCTCGACCATGAACCAAGAGAACCTTTTCCTGCTTCAAGAAATCAAGGACAAACTGCTCATCATCATCGATACGGTACATATTGCGGTCGATTTTAGGGAAGATATAGAGTCCTGCCTTTGGTTTAACCGCAGACAAACCTGGAATATCTTGAATGGCATTGTAAATGAAATTTCTTTGCTCGTAAATTCGTCCACCAGGAAGGAGCAATTCATCGACTGATTGGTGGCCACCCAAGGAAGTTTGTACGACTTGTTGGGCCAAAACATTGGAACAAAGACGCATGTTGGACAGCATATTGAGCCCTTCGATATAGCCTTTAACATGTGTCTTAGGACCGGACAAGACCATCCAACCCACACGGAAACCAGCGATACGGTGGGATTTTGACAGACCATTCATGCTGACACAGAAAACATCTGGTGCCAAGCTCGCCACAGGCGTATGCACATGTCCATCCATGACCATGCGGTCGTAAATTTCATCTGCAAAGATAATCAAATCATTTTGACGGGCAATCTCAATAATCTCCAACAAGAGTTCCTTAGGATAAAGGGCTCCAGTTGGGTTATTTGGATTGATAAGGACGATTGCCTTGGTATTGGAAGTGATTTTTGACTTGATATCGTCAATATCTGGGTACCATTCTGCAGCTTCATCACAGATATAGTGAACGGCATTTCCCCCAGCTAGGCTGACAGCCGCTGTCCAGAGAGGATAGTCTGGCATTGGCACTAAGACTTCATCCCCATTGTCCAAAAGCCCCTGCATGGACATGACAATCAGCTCACTAACACCATTTCCAAGGTAGATATCATCAATATCTACGTTTGGAAATTTTTTCAATTGGCAATACTGCATGATAGCCTTACGGGCTGAGAAAATCCCTTTGGAGTCAGAATAACCTTCACTATCACGCGCATTCATAATCAAGTCATGAATGACCTCGTCTGGCGCTGTAAAGCCAAATTCTGCTGGATTTCCTGTATTCAGACGTAAAATCTTTTCTCCGTTTGCTCGCATCCGCATGGCTTCTTCCAAAACAGGACCACGGATATCATAAGCAACATGCTCTAACTTACTAGACTTGTTATATTCTTTCATCTTGTTTCCTCAATTCTTCAGGATAGTAACATTATACCACTAGAAAGAGAATGCGACAAGTTTACTGAAATATGTTACTAGGTTCATATAGAAGAAAAACCTCACTAAAAGCGAGGTCAAGACAGGAGAGATAGCAGGTGTTTTGCAAAGACACATCACATACCAAAAGATAAACCTAGAAAAAGTAAACCTAAAAAGGAGTCATAAAGAAGATTGAACATGAGGAAAAGTCCCCATATCATCAAGTAATCCCAACGCCCACTTCGTTTTGCAACTAGGAATAATACCAAATGGTAGAGTAAATGAAAGACTAAAAAGCCAACAAAACCTGGATAAAGAAGCGGAATCAACCTATCTAATTGCCAGATCATGATAACTTCTACCAAGATCGAAGATAAGATGATTCCATAATAAAGGAAATTTGATTTTTTTGTTTCTTGAAAAGCGTTTTTCATCATTCTCCCTCCCTTCACTTCTTTCCTGCTATCCTTTCTTTTATTTTATCATATATTTATATAGATTTTAAACGCTAATATTCTTTTAAAAAATACTTTTTTTGCTTTACTTCTATAGTGAAAAGGTTTACAATTATAGTAAGAAAATTTCAGGAGGTTTCATTATGGCACAACGTTACCAAAATATCATGGTCGCAATCGATGGTTCTAAAGAAGCGGACTTGGCTTTTGTCAAGGGAGTTCATTCTGCTCTACGAAACGACGCTAAACTCACCATCGCTCATGTCATTGACACACGCGCTCTCCAAAGCGTATCCACCTTTGATGCTGAAGTTTATGAAGAACTCCAAGTCGACGCTGAAAGTCTGATGAAAGAGTACGAAAAACGTGCTAAAGATGCTGGTGTGGCAGATGTTCATATCGTCATTGAAATGGGAAATCCAAAGACCCTCCTAGCACGTACTATTCCAGATGCTGAGGAAGTGGACCTCATCCTCGTTGGCGCAACTGGTCTCAACGCCTTTGAACGCCTCTTGGTCGGATCTTCATCTGAATACATTCTCCGCCATGCTAAGGTCGATTTGCTGGTTGTGAGAGAACAAGAAAAAACCTTATAGTCACGAAGAAAAGGAGCTCAGCGCTCCTTTTTGTTTACTATTTATACTCTTCGAAAATCTCTTCAAACCACGTCAACGTCGCCTTGCCGTACTCAAGTACAGCCTGCGGCTAGTTTCCTAGTTTGCTCTTTGATTTTCATTGAGTATTATTTCTCTCTTTATGGCGTTCATAAGCCTTGAGCTGGCGCTGCAGTTCCTTTTTAATAGCAGGTTCTGGAGCATATTTTTCTTCCCAATCATCTGGCTTTAAGATTTTGTGGGTCACTGGATCAAAATGAGCCTTGCCATCTGGGAAAATTTTCCCCATATTGGCCTGATGGACGATATCAAAAATACGTTCTGGGTCCACCCCCATCAAGACAAAACTACCGTAGGTGAAATAAAGCGTGTCAATCAAGGCATCCACCTGACCTATCAAATCTTGCTGGGCTGGCGTCTTCTTAGCTACTTTATCTGCTGCCTTATCAAGGGCCTGATGAAGTTGCGATAGAGCTTGACCAAAATCCTCTTCCGAAAGACTAGCAGCTCGAACAAACTCCACCAATTCTTCTATTTTAAAACCAGCTCTGTGGGTTGCACCTTCTAAATCCCAAACTCGAGGTTCTTCTTGGGTCCGTTCATCCATCATATGGTGGAAGGTCTTGACCTTATTGAAATGATAGTCACGGCTGACAAAGACTTTTTCTGAAGCCAAAACACCAAAATGTTCTAAGGCCTTGTGAATTCCGTCTTGCTGATTGCTGGTAGTGATGTGCTTAGCAACTTCCTTGACACTGCTACTACCATTTCCCATAGCGACCGACATACCGACACCTGCCAGCATTTCTAGGTCGTTATCTGAGTCACCAAAGGCCATGACTTGGTTGAGATCAAAACCATATTCTTTCCCAACTCGTCGAATGCCTTCCAATTTAGAGTTTCCTTGATTGATGACATCCGCTGCAAAAGGATTACTACGTGTCAATTTCAAGTCTTCAAAATCAGCTGCTGCCTTCTCAGATTCTTCTGGCGTCATCAGCATCAAAACTTGGTAGATAGGCTGATTCATCAGATGAAGCAGGTCTTCTTCCTTTTGGGGAACAACCTTGCTGACCATACGATTAAAGGAATGACTCACCGTCCGAGTTAAAACAGAGGGAACAAAGCGACTGATTCGTTGGGAAAAAGAACCCAAACCAAAGGACATGATTTTAGAACCCAGCATGGCATCCTTGGTCCCTAGGGCAATCTCCTTGCCCTCTTTTTTAGCATAAGTAATGAGCTGGCGCAAGTGTAACTTGGAAATAGGGCTCGTGAACAAGACTCTGTCTTTAGTAAAGATATACTGGCCATTGTAGGTTACCGCAAAATCCAGATCCAAATCGTCCATCAATTCCTTAACAAAAAAAGGTCCTCGTCCTGTCGCTACGCCGACAAGCACCCCTTGTTCTTTGACAATCTTAATCGCGTCCTTAGTGGATTTCAAAACACTCTTGCGATCGTTGACCAAGGTTCCATCGATATCAAAAAAAACAGCTTTGACTTCCATCCTATCCCAATCTCCCCTTTTGTGATACAATGATTATACCACATTTCAGAAAGAGTGAGTAAATCATGCCTAAGAAAATCCTTGTTTTACATACGGGTGGAACTATTTCCATGCAAGCCGATGCTTCTGGCGCTGTTGTGACGAGTTCAGATAATCCCATGAACCATGTGTCCAACCCACTTGAAGGAATCCAAGTCCACGCCTTAGATTTTTTTAATCTGCCAAGTCCCCATATCAAACCCAAGCATATGCTGACTCTCTACCAGAAAATTAAAGAGGAAGCTGCTAACTATGATGGAGTGGTAATCACACACGGGACCGATACTCTAGAGGAAACAGCTTATTTCCTTGATACCATGGAAGTTCCCCATATGCCTATCGTTCTAACAGGTGCCATGCGTAGCTCCAACGAACTCGGCAGCGACGGTGTTTATAACTATCTGAGTGCTTTACGGGTGGCTAGCGATGACAGGGCTGCGGACAAAGGGGTTTTAGTCGTCATGAACGATGAAATCCATGCTGCCAAGTATGTTACCAAAACACATACGACCAATGTCAGTACCTTCCAGACTCCAACACATGGCCCCCTTGGCCTCATCATGAAACAGGAAATACTCTACTTTAAAACAGCTGAACCCCGTGTTCGCTTTGACCTTGATCACATACAAGGCTTAGTCCCTATCATCTCGGCTTATGCTGGTATGACAGATGAGCTGATTGATATGCTGGATTTGGAACAATTGGACGGTTTGATTATCCAAGCCTTCGGAGCTGGTAATATTCCCAAAGAAACGGCTCAAAAATTAGAAAGCCTTCTGCAAAAAGGAATCCCAGTCGCCCTGGTTTCACGATGCTTTAACGGTATTGCAGAACCTGTTTATGCCTACCAAGGTGGGGGCGTGCAGTTGCAAAAATCTGGTGTCTTCTTTGTTAAAGAACTCAACGCCCAAAAAGCCCGCCTGAAACTCCTTATCGCCCTCAATGCTGGACTAAAAGGACAAGCTTTGAAAGACTATATGGAAGGCTAAGTCTCTTCTCCAGAAAGCAAAATCAGGAAATCTTCACGATTCCCTGATTTTTTCTATTTACGTTTTCGTGTTGAACGACGTTCTGTCAAACCATGAGGTAAGAGAACTTCACGTTCTTCCAACTCTTCCTTGTGCATAATCTTAGTCAACATACGCATACTAATAGCACCAAGATCATAAAGAGGTTGGGCAATAGTTGTCAAGTTTGGACGGGTAAAGCGTGAGATTTGCGAATCATCACTAGTAATGATTTCAAACTCTTCTGGTACTGACACACCCTTATCAGCAAGGCCGTTCAAGACACCTGCTGCCAATTCATCACCTGTTACAACTGCTGCAGTTGCATTTGATGAAATCAAGCGTTCTGCCAAGGCATAGCCATCTTCATAAGTGTATTTAGACTCAAATACCAATCCTTCGCTATAAGAAATACCTGCTTTTTTCAAGGCTTCCTTGTAGCCAACCAAACGAACCTTACCATTGATGTCATCCACTAGTGGACCGCTAACGAAAGCAATACGCTCATTTTCTTTAGCAAGGTGGGTCACCGCATCAATCGTAGCTTGTTTGTAGTCAATATTGACACTTGGAAGTTGATGTTCTACATCCACTGTCCCTGCAAGAACAACTGGTGTCCGAGAGCGAGAAAACTCTGAACGAATTTTTTCAGTCAAGTGGTAGCCCATAAAGATGATACCATCCACTTGCTTAGAAAACAGGGTATTGACCACTGAAACTTCCTTATCATCATCCTCATCACTGTTAGCAAGGACGATATTGTACTTGTACATTTCAGCAATATCATCAATCCCTTTAGCAAGCGTTGAGAAATAGCCATTGGTAATATTTGGAATCACGACACCGACAGTGGTTGTCTTTTTACTTGCAAGACCACGCGCCACTGCATTTGGACGGTAATCCAAACGGTCAATCACCTCAAGCACTTTTTTACGAGTATTCTCTTTTACATTCTTATTGCCATTGACTACACGGCTAACCGTCGCCATTGAAACCCCTGCTTCACGGGCGACATCATAAATCGTTACTGTATCGTCTGTATTCATTCCATTTCCTTTCTATATCATACCTCACGAGACTCCAAAAAAGAGACGGTATGAAAATTTCGTTTTCATGATTCTACTTATTCCATTTTATCACTATTTGTAAACACTTTCAAGCATTTTTTGAAGATTGTTTGAAAAAAATTTCATAGAAAACTATGTTTATGAAGAAAAAATCACCTTTTCTTGATTTTTAATCCTATTTGCTGTATGATAAGGGAAAAGAAAGGAGGCAAAGATATGGCTTTTACCAATACCCACATGCGGTCGGCTAGTTTTGGCATTGTTACCAGCTTGCCTGATGATGTCATTGACTCTTTTTGGTATATCATCGACCATTTCTTAAAAAATGTCTTTGAATTGGAAGAAGAACTCGAGTTTCAATTGCTTAATAACCAAGGAAAAATTACCTTCCATTTTTCAAGTCAACACCTCCCTACAGCTATTGATTTTGACTTTAACCATCCTTTTGACCCTCTTTATCCGCCAAGAGTACTGGTTTTAGATATGGACGGTAGAGAAACTATCCTCCTCCCAGAAGAAAATGACCTATTTTAATACTCAATGAAAATCAAAGAGCAAACTAGGAAGCTAGCCGCAGGTTGCTCAAAGCACTGCTTTGAGGTTGTAGATGAAACTGACGAAGTCAGCTCAAAACACTGTTTTGAGGTTGCAGATGGAAGCTGACGTGGTTTGAAGAGATTTTCGAAAAAGTATAAAAACTCTAGCCTTCAGTTACAAACGACTGAAAACTAGAGTTTTTTCTATTTTTTCAAAGCATCATACAAGTTACGGATAGGTTGCTTTAATGTAGGATGGATAAAATGAGGTGCAATTTCCTGTAAGGACTCAAGGACAAAAAGGCGTTCCGCTATGTAAGGATGAGGCAAGATAAGGTCATCTGTATAAAGAACCTGATCCTCCACAAAGAGCAAGTCCAAATCAATCAAACGAGGTCCCCAATGCACTTCTCTCACCCGTCCCATCTCTGACTCAATGGCTAACAAGGTCTCTAATAGAACTGGGGCAGGCAACCAGGTTTCAACCTCAACCACTTGATTAGCAAAGCTATCCTGCTCTACACCACCCCAAGGTTCCGTCGTCAAAACACTGGACTCTTTGAGAATATGGATACCTCGAGCTTGCATTTTCTCAATGGCTTGTTTCAAGTTTGCTTGCTTATCCCCCATATTGCTTCCTAGAGCAATAAAGGCTCGCTGCTTGCGGCGATGAATGGTTACCGAGCAAGTATCTAGTGGCAAATGCACTGGCGCCCAAGGTTTTTTGAGTTCCAACTTCATTTCTTGGACAAGAGGATAAGCTTTAAAGGTACGTTCTACCAGTTTGTAGGCTACCGTTTCAATCAAATCCTCAGTGCTCTCCTGAAACCAAGTCGTCCACTGCTGACACAATTCTCCATAATGGACAGAGGCCGTTAAATCCAAATCTGTAGCCGCCTTGGTCATGTCATAGGATAGGATGGCTGAAACTACAAACTTTTGCCCCAATTCCTTCTCACTAGGAAAAAGACCATGATGGGCAAAAATTTCCAAATCCTTAATCTGCAGTTGATCCATAACGATTCCTTTCTAGAAAAATCCGCCCAAAGCGGATTCTTTTTATACTCAATGAAAATTAAAGTGCAAACTAGGAAGCTAGCCGCAGGTTGCTCAAAACACTGTTTTGAGGTTGCAGATGGAAGCTGACGTAGTTTGAAGAGATTTTCGAAGAGTATTATAGTCCCATTAAACGATAAGCCTGATCTCGGAGATCCTTATCTGTTTCAAATAGACCTCTAGCTACTGTTGTCAAGGTTGCAGTGCCTGGTTTTCTCACTCCACGCATGCTCATACACATATGTTCCGCCTCAATGACAACAAAGGCTCCTTTAGCACCTAGATACTCCATCAAGGCATCGGCCACTTCGATATTCAAACGTTCTTGAATTTGTGGTTTTTTCGAATAAACTTCCACCGTACGGGCAAGTTTGGACAAACCTGCCACACGGCCATCTGGAATGTAGGCAATATGTGCTCTCCCATAAAATGGCAAGAAGTGGTGTTCACACATGGTATGGAAAAAGATATCCTTTTCTACCACCATATTATCATCAATAATCTCAAAGGATTTTGACAAATGTTCCTCCGCTGTTTGACCAAGACCTGAAAAAATCTCTTGGTACATACGAGCCACACGAGCAGGTGTTTCCTGCAAGCCCTCGCGGTTAGCGTCCTCTCCGACAGCCTCGATAATCATTTTTACAGCTGCTTCAATCTTTTGTGTATTCATTCTCGTTCTTCCTCTCCATCAGATAGGCTCTCACTTGGCTCAAAAAGTACAAGGAACCTGTGACAATCCTAACTGTTTTTTTCTCTTCTTTTTTATCTGTCAATTTCTGCTCTAGAAAATCCTGCCAACTTTCGAAGCTGAGATTTCTAGACTTAGCTGCCTCTTTCAGCACGCTTTCATCAGTCGCCCGACTATCGTCAAAATGTGTCAGGGTAAGATCGGTATCTGGCATGGTCCCCAGCAAGTCCAACATATCCTCCAAGGCCTTGGTTTTGATACAAGTAAAGAGGATTTCCTTACGATAATCCGCAAAGCGTTCTTGCAAGGTTGCTAATAAAGCCTTGATAGCATGGGGATTGTGGGCCCCATCCAAGATCATCAAGGGATCTCTTGACACGATTTCCAAACGCCCCGGCCATCTTGTTTCTTCCAGAGCTTGAGCAAGCAAGTGATTGCTTGCTAGCTCTCGACCATCTTCTTGACAAAAAATATCAAGTAAAGCTATAGCCATCCCAGCATTCTCTATCTGGTGCAAACCAAGCAGACCAGTCTGGAAGCGACCTTGTCTGACAGCACTTGTATAGTCAAAGACTTCGCCTGTTACCACACTCTCTTGATGACTAACTTGATAATCTTTCCCATAGGCAAGTCTCGGTGCATCTTTCCCTTCCGCAATGCGGTCAATCACAGCTAAAGCTTCTGGAGCAATACGCCCTGTTACCAAAGGAATACCTTGTTTGATAATACCAGCTTTCTGCTCTGCTATAGCTTCCAAGGTATCACCAAGTAGGGCTACATGGTCCAGTCCAATGGTCGTAATGCCTGTTAGAATAGGCTGGCAAACATTGGTACTATCCAAAAGTCCACCCATGCCCACTTCCATGATAGCCACATCTACTTGCTCTGAGGCAAAGTAATCATAAGCTATGGCTGTGATAATCTCAAACTCGGTTGACCCCTGCAAATTGGCAGCCGATTCTCCTTCCAGCAAAGTCTGATAGTCTGCCATGAGGGCTTCTAGTCTCGCTTCTGGGATAGATTCCCCATTGATGCTAATCTGGTCCGTATAATGAATGAGATAGGGCGAGCTGAACACACCAACTCTCAGGCCTAGCTTTTCCAGCATATTTTTCAAAAAAGCAATGGTTGAGCCCTTGCCATTGGTTCCTCCGATATGGATGACCTTGAGTTTGAGATGGGGATTGCCACGCAAAGCTAACAGTTCCACCATTCGTTCCAAGCCAAAATGCGGTTGGTCCGTCCGATAGTTAGCAATCCACTGATTGTTTTCAATTTCTTTCATCTTATTTATATTGTTTTAAATCTAGATTTTCCGCATCATCAGCTAGACGAATAGCGGAGGCAATTTCAACTGCCATCCTGTGACTAGCTACATCATGCACGCGCACCACTTCTACACCCTGTCTTGCAGCGATACTAGTTACATGAGCCGAAGCCGTATCTCGATTACGGAAACCAAGTTCTGTCTCAGGATTGACCTCAAAGCCATTTTCTTCAAGGATATTGATGACAAATCGCTTGCGCGACACTCCAAGAAAGATTGGATAGCCCTTCTGATGTAGTTTATCCAGGTCCCGTAAAAGAAGCAAATTTTCTTTCTTGGTCAGACCAAAGCCGATTCCAGGATCCAACAGGATATTTTCTTGTGCAATTCCAGCTTGATTTGCTCTCGCTAAGGCTCTATCAAAGAAATCCTCCATCAATTCTTCGATTGGCAATGTTTCAAAATCAGCTAACTCTTTTTCTGTAAAAGCTTGACCAAAGCCAAAATGAGGAAAGATGAGTGAGCTAGGATGCTGAGGTCGAACCATAACTGGATTAAACA
The DNA here is from genome assembly GCA_963545095.1 of uncultured Streptococcus sp. Taxonomy (GTDB): domain Bacteria; phylum Bacillota; class Bacilli; order Lactobacillales; family Streptococcaceae; genus Streptococcus. The sequence continues at coordinate 9,537 of CAUUIG010000024.1, read as the reverse complement.
TGATGACCACTTTCGCTCCAGCCTTAGCAACCACATGAGCCATTTTCTCATCTCCCATGAGGCCAGTGATATCATTGACCAGATTGGCACCAGCAGCCAAAGCAGCCTCTGCCACCTGACTCTTCCAAGTATCGATAGAGATGAGGACATCACTTTCCTTGCGAATCGCTTTAATCACTGGAACAACACGCTGGATTTCTTCTTCTATCTCAACATAGCTACTTCCCGGCCGAGTTGATTCTCCGCCGATATCTAGCATGCTAGCCCCTTCTGCTATCAATTTACGAGCCTGCTGGAGTGCCTGCTCAAGAGCAAAAAATTGACCACCATCCGAAAAGGAATCTGGGGTTACATTGATAATTCCGCAAATAGCTGTCTTTGCATGATTGGCTTTACTTGACATATCGGTCACTCCCTCAAGGCTTTTCATCATATTATTTCTCTATTTTACCATAAAAAGAAAAAGATGGACACGATTGCATTCATCTTTTTCCCAGTAGAAACAAGTAAGCAATTGTCAAAAATCTTAAACAGAAATCCCTAATGTCCGACTCAAAATCACCACGAGAGCCAACAAACAGAAAACAACCCCATTAACAATCATGTGAAGTAAGATAGACATTTCCAAATGTTGGGTTTTATAAACTGTCCAAGTTAGCACAGTTGACATTCCTCCATAGATAAGAAGAGAAGGTAGATTTGTCGGTAAATGAAGCAAGGCAAAGATAATAGCACCGACTATATAACCCACATTTTCTTTACCACGAAAGAGTTTTTTAGGAATCACTCCTCGACATAAAATCTCCTCACAAATAGGAGCTATTAGAACCAGTAAGAAAAAACTGGAAATTAAGGAACTATTCTGGACCAAATCATTAATATTTGATTGATTGCTGGTTGTTGTTTCATTCATCAAACGTAGTAAGACCACACCAAGAATATTAAAGGCAAGAATCACTAGATAGCTTAAGGCCAATCTAGCCAAATCCTTAGCCTTGAAAAACGATAAACCAAAACTAGCCAACTGTGTTTTCCTAGCACCTATTATAAATACAGTTAAAACCACAAGAGATAAGGCCCCTACTAATAGTCCAGTTTGAAGCAGTGGAAATTTTCTGCTAGTTAGAAAAGTTGCTAGGGCTAAAGGAAACTGAGAAAACAAAAGCCCTACTAGAAAGATTATTAACCACTTCCCCCTGTTTAATACTTCATCCCAAATATTCTTTTTTATCATCAATTATACTCCTACCATTCAATCAAAATCACCTACCTAGTTTGAAGCAATTTTCAAGTAACTATAATATAAAAAGGGGAGAACCCCTTTTTATATTATAGCATTTATAGTGCCATACTGATGTAGTTAAGGATAAACAAGGCATCCAAAATCCAAATCATGACATGAACATCTTTAGCTTGACCTTTGACAAGCTTAGTCAAAGTGTAAGTCAAGAAACCAACTGCAATCCCTTGAGTGATAGAGTAGCTGAATCCCATAAAGATAGATGTGAAGAAAGCAGGAACCGCTTCAGACATATCGTCCCAATGGATATTTTTCAAGCTAGCCAACATCATAATCCCAACGATAATCAAGATTGGAGCTGTAGCGGCTGTTGGTACAATCGCTAGAAGTGGGCTAAAGAAGCTTGAGATCGCAAAACAGATAGCCACAACCAAGGCTGTCAAACCAGTACGTCCACCTGCACCGATACCAGCAGCAGACTCAACATAAGTCGTTACGTTCGAAGTACCAGCGATGGCACCAATTGAAGTACCAATCAAGTCAGAGTAAAGAGCCTTATCCAACTTAGCTGATTGGTGATTTTCACCATTTGTCGCTACGATACCAACTTTTTCACCTGTACCGATCAAGGTACCAATTGTATCAAAAATATCTGTCAATGAGAAGGCAAGAATAGCCATCAGAGTTTCAGGCAAGCGAGCTGTATCTGAAATCAAAGCTCCCAAACCTTCTGAACCAAGAGCTGCACCAAAGACTGTCTTCAAGTCTTCAAAGGCTGCACCAACATGGTTATTAGCAAAATCGATGCTTGACAAATCTACCAAACCAACTGCGATAGCAAGAATAGTTGTTGTCAAGATAGAGAGGATAATTCCCCCTTTAATTCCTTTGATAACAAAGAAGATTGTAATGGCCAGTCCTGCAAGTGCCACCAAAACAGCTGGGTTATTAAAGTCAACCAATCCTGGAACTGCTGAAGAGTTTGCTGCAATCGTTGCTTTAGCTTTGTCAGCCCCTTCTCCTACAACAGTATAGTTACCTGAATCAATCGTAAATTTCAAAAATCCAGCATTCTTAATTCCTACGTAGGCAAGGAAGACACCGATACCAGCTGAAATAGCTGAGCGAAGAGCATTTGGAATCGATTCAATGATCATTTTACGAACATTTGTCAAGGTAATAATCAATGAGATAATCCCACAGATGAAGACCATAGCTAGGGCTTGTTGCCAAGAATAACCGAGTCCAAATACAACTGTAAATGTAAAGAAGGCGTTAAGACCCATACCTGGCGCTTGGGCATAAGGTAAGTTAGCATAGAAGGCCATCATCAAGGTACCCGCTACTGCACCAATGATCGTCGCTAGGAAGACACCTTGAGCAGGCATTCCTGTTTGCGACAGAATTTGTGGGTTTACAAAGAGAATATAACTCATTGCAAAGAAAGTTGTTAAACCAGCGAGAACCTCTGTACGAACGTCTGTACCGTTCTCTTTTAGTTTAAATAATTTGTCCATCATCAATCTCCTTTTAATTTTTACGAACAATAATAGAATTATATCATTTATCATTCACTTTTTCAATATCTTTGTTTGATTTATTTAAGAATTTGATGAAATTTCATTTTTTGTTTCGAATCTGCTTTTCTGCCTGCTTTCTGTTATAATAGTAGACATCTTATCTGAAAAGACACTAGAAAGGTCCCTATGACGAAAAAAATTATTGCAGTTGACCTGGATGGAACCCTACTCAACTCAGACAGTCAAATTTCTGACTTTACCAAAGAAACCATAAAAAAAGTTGCCGAAAAAGGGCATCAGGTTATTATTACAACAGGTCGCCCTTACCGCATGTCAAAAGATTTCTACCGTGAACTAGGCTTAGACACTCCTATGATTAATTTCAACGGCTCCCTTACTCATTTACCAGACCAAGTTTGGAACTTTGAAAAGTGTTTGACCGTAGACAAAAAATATCTTTTAGACATGGTTCGACGTTCAGAGGACATTCAAGCCGATTTTATCGCTGGAGAATATCGTAAAAAATTCTACATTACAAATCCTAATGAAGAAATTGCCAATCCCAAACTATTTGGGGTAGAAGCTTTCCAGCCTGAAGATCAATTTCAGCCTGAGTTGGTAACCAAGGACCCTAACTGTATTCTGTTGCAGACCAGAGCCAGTGACAAATATGCCTTGGCAAAAGAAATGAACGCCTTCTACCAGCATCAACTGTCTATCAATACCTGGGGAGGTCCGCTCAATATCCTTGAGTGTACTCCAAAAGGAGTCAATAAGGCCTTTGCTTTGGACTACTTACTCAAGGTAATGAATCGTGATAAAAAGGATTTGATTGCCTTTGGAGATGAACACAATGATACCGAAATGCTAGCTTTTGCTGGAAAAGGCTATGCCATGAAAAATGCCAATCCAGAATTGCTCCCTTATGCGGATGAGCAAATCGCCCTAACCAATGACCAAGACGGAGTTGCCAAAACCCTGCAAGACTTATTCTTATAGTCCATACTGACCAGCTTGCGAGCTGGTCTTTGTGCTCTTTTCACAGTCTCATCAACCAGTTAATCGATTGTTCTACTTTTTGCCTCCAAAACCTTGGAAAAGGCTTTCTTTTGTGATATACTTCACATATAAATACAAGAGAGCTCGTCACACTCGACTCTGTTGACATAAAATCAATCCAGTCCTGTTTCTCCTGCTCTCAGTTAATATCAAGGAGGATAGCTATGAAAGCTGTTGTTGTAAATCCAGAAAGCACTGGTGTTGCTGTTGAAGAAAAAGTACTCCGTCCACTTGAAACTGGGGAAGCACTTGTAGAAATTGAATACTGTGGTGTTTGCCACACTGACCTCCACGTTGCCCATGGTGACTTTGGTCAAGTACCAGGACGTGTTTTAGGACATGAAGGTGTTGGTATCGTTAAGGAAATTGCCCCAGATGTTAAAAGCCTTAAAGTCGGCGACCGCGTCAGTGTTGCTTGGTTCTTTGAAGGATGTGGTACTTGCGAATACTGTACAACTGGTCGCGAAACCCTTTGCCGTACAGTGAAAAATGCTGGCTACTCAGTAGATGGTGGTATGGCTGAACAATGTATCGTAACTGCAGACTATGCTGTCAAAGTTCCTGACGGACTTGATCCAGCCCAAGCCTCTTCTATCACATGTGCTGGTGTAACAACCTATAAAGCTATAAAAGAAGCAAAAGTTGAACCAGGCCAATGGGTTGTTCTTTACGGTGCTGGTGGACTTGGTAACCTAGCTGTTCAATACGCTAAAAAAGTATTCAATGCTCATGTCATCGCAGTTGATATCAATAACGACAAACTTGCCCTTGCAAAAGAAGTCGGTGCTGACATCGTTATTAACGGACTAGAAGTTGAAGATGTACCAGGACTCATTAAGGAAAAAACTGATGGAGGTGCTCACTCAGCTGTCGTAACTGCTGTATCTAAAGTTGCCTTCAATCAGGCTGTTGACTCAGTTCGTGCTGGTGGTCGCGTAGTCGCTGTCGGTCTTCCTTCTGAAATGATGGAACTCAGCATCGTTAAAACAGTCCTCGATGGAATTCAAGTCATCGGTTCTCTCGTTGGAACTCGTAAAGACTTGGAAGAAGCCTTCCAATTCGGTGCAGAAGGTTTAGTAGTTCCAGTTGTCCAAAAACGTCCAGTAGAAGATGCTGTGGCAATTTTCGACGAAATGGAAAAAGGGCAAATCCAAGGACGTATGGTACTCGACTTCACCCACTAATCTAATAGAAACCTATTTTAAAAGTTGGAATACGCTTCCAACTTTTTTATATTAAATTTTTAAATAGGGATTCAAATTACTTCCAAAAAATTCAATATATCAACATTTAAAAAGAAAGCCTTTTTATTTTTTTATGTTAAATAGTTGATTTTTAGATGAAAACGGTTTATACTATTCTAGTCTTAAAGTTTTCTGAAACAATGGGCACAACATTTTATAAGGAGGAATGACAATAATGAGTATCGGAATCATTATTGCGAGCCACGGCGAATTTGCTGCGGGTATTCATCAGTCAGGATCTATGATCTTTGGTGAACAAGAAAAGGTTCAAGTTGTAACCTTTATGCCAAATGAAGGTCCAGATGACCTATATGCTAAATTTAACAACGCTGTGGCTGCATTTGACGCAGAAGATGAGGTGCTAGTTTTGGCTGACCTTTGGAGTGGTTCTCCATTCAACCAAGCTAGTCGCGTGATGGGAGAAAATCCTGATCGTAAGTTTGCCATCATCACAGGACTTAACTTACCGATGTTAATCCAAGCCTATACAGAGCGCCTCATGGACGCTACAGCAGGCGTGGAAAAAGTCGCTGCGAATATCATTAAAGAAGCCAAAGATGGCATCAAAGCTCTTCCAGAAGAGTTAAATCCAGTTGAAGAAGTTGCAAGTGCTGCAGCTGCTCCAGTTGCCCAAGCTGCTATCCCAGAAGGAACTGTTATCGGTGACGGTAAACTGAAAATCAATCTTGCTCGTCTGGACACTCGTCTCCTTCACGGTCAGGTTGCAACTGCTTGGACTCCAGATTCAAAAGCAGACCGTATCATCGTTGCTTCAGATAACGTTGCCAACGACGATCTTCGTAAAGAATTGATTAAACAAGCAGCTCCTAACGGAGTAAGAGCCAATGTTGTACCAATCCAAAAATTGATTGAGGTTTCAAAAGACCCACGTTTTGGAGAAACACATGCCCTTATCTTGTTTGAAACACCTCAAGATGCTCTTCGTGCCATTGAAGGTGGCGTGCCAATCAAGACTCTTAACGTAGGATCAATGGCTCACTCAACTGGTAAAACAATGATCAACAACGTTCTGTCTATGGACAAAGAAGATGTTGCTACATTTGAGAAAATGCGTGACCTCGGTGTTGAATTTGACGTACGTAAAGTACCAAACGACACCAAAAAAGATTTGTTTGACTTGATTAACAAAGCCAACGTTCAATAATAGAAATCAATAACTATCGAAGAATTCTAAGAAAATTTTTCACTTTATTACAATTAAATAGAAAAGGAATAAAACCATGTCAGATATTTCAATTATTTCTGCTGTCTTGGTTGTAGTTGTTGCCTTCCTTGCAGGTCTTGAAGGTATCCTCGACCAATTCCAATTCCATCAACCAATCGTCGCATGTACCCTTATCGGACTTGCAACTGGTAACCTCGAAGCAGGTGTTATGCTTGGTGGATCACTTCAAATGATCGCCCTTGGTTGGGCAAACATCGGAGCTGCCGTGGCTCCTGACGCTGCTCTTGCATCTGTTGCCGCAGCAATCATCTTGATTAAAGGTGGTAACTTTACTACTGAAGGTATTGCCGTTGCAACAGCAACAGCTATCCCTCTTGCCGTAGCTGGACTTTTCTTGACTATGATTGTTCGTACAATCTCAGTTGGTTTGGTTCACACTGCAGATGCTGCTGCTAAAGAAGGAAACATTGCAGCTGTTGAACGCGCTCACTACTTTGCCCTTCTTCTTCAAGGTCTTCGTATCGCGATTCCTGCAGCCTTCCTTATTGCTATCCCTGCTTCTGCCGTTCAAGATGCTCTTAAATTGATGCCAGACTGGTTGAACGGTGGTATGGCTGTCGGTGGTGCTATGGTCGTTGCCGTTGGTTACGCTATGGTTATCAACATGATGGCAACTCGTGAAGTATGGCCATTCTTCGCAATCGGTTTTGCACTTGCTGCGATTTCTCAATTGACTTTGATTGCCCTTGGTGTCATCGGTGTTGCCCTTGCCTTCATCTACCTTAACCTTTCAAAACAAGGTGGTAACGGTGGCGGCGGAGCTGCGACTTCTAACGACCCAATCGGTGATATCCTAGAAGACTACTAGAAAGGGGAACAATCATGACTGAAAAACTTCAATTATCAAAATCAGATCGTAAAAAAGTTTGGTGGCGTTCACAATTCCTTCAAGGTTCTTGGAACTACGAGCGTATGCAAAACTTGGGTTGGGCTTACTCATTGATCCCAGCTATCAAAAAATTGTACACTACTAAAGAAGATCAAGCTGCTGCTCTTGAGCGCCACCTTGAGTTCTTCAACACTCACCCATACGTAGCTGCTCCAATCATGGGGGTTACTCTTGCACTTGAAGAAGAACGTGCTAACGGTGTTGAAATCGATGACGCTGCTATCCAAGGGGTTAAAATCGGTATGATGGGACCTCTTGCTGGTATCGGTGACCCAGTATTCTGGTTTACAGTTCGTCCTATCCTTGGAGCTCTTGGTGCATCACTTGCTGCATCTGGTAACTTGGTTGGTCCACTTCTCTTCTTCTTCGGATGGAACGCTATCCGTATGGCCTTCCTATGGTACACACAAGAGTTTGGTTACAAAGCTGGATCTGAAATCACTAAAGACATGTCTGGTGGTATCTTGAAAGACATCACTAAAGGTGCTTCTATCCTTGGTATGTTCATCCTTGCCGTCCTTGTACAACGTTGGGTATCTATCAACTTCACAGTTAACCTTCCTGGTAAACAATTGGCTGAAGGTGCCTACATCAACTTCCCAGAAGGTCCTGTATCAGGTGCTGAATTGAAAGGTATCCTTGGTCAAGCACTTGGTGGATTGAGCCTAGATAAGATTCAACCACAAACCCTTCAAGGTCAGTTGAACTCATTGATTCCAGGATTGATGGGACTTCTCCTTACTTTCCTTTGCATGTGGTTGCTTAAGAAAAAAGTATCACCTATCTCAATCATCCTTGCACTCTTTGCAGTAGGTATCGCAGCTCGTTTCTTCGGTATCATGTAATCAAGCAACTTAAAAGGAACCAGGTTCTAAACCTGATTCCTTTTTTCTATGCTTTTATACTTCTTCAAACCACGTCAGCGTCGCCTTACTATACTCAAGTACAGCTTGCGGCTAGCTTCCTAGTTTGCTCTTTGATTTTCATTGAGTATTATTCTGCCAAGGCTCCCATTGGATCCCACGGTGCAAGTACGATTGGTTCTGCTTCATAAGCAGCTTGTTCTTCGGTTGTTAACAATTCTTTACGGACAACGATTTGGTAAGTGTATTCGTCCATCCAAGCGTCTGAGGCAACAAAGTAACCATCTGTACCGACCTTGTCTCCCCATGAGTTTTCAACCTTCCACTTGGTTGACTTGCCATTTTCGTCCAAGTCCACACCTGTCAAGACCATAGCGTGGGTCATTAAGCTTTCGCTGTAGTCCAGACGTCCAGCCTTGTCTTGAGTTAAATGAATGTCCATGCTAGATTCAAAGTCATAAACATCTGTCGCAAGAATTCCAGCTTTACGGTTGCTGAGCTGACCGACATCAGAACCAAACCAAACAGTCTCACCTGTTTGCATTTGGGCAATCGCCAATTCTTTCAAGCGTTCCATCGGCACGTTGATGTAGCGAACTGCACGGCTACCAACCACATTTCCCAACATTTCAACTGTGTAAGATTGGCCGTAAGGCTTGTCAGCAGTTGGAGCATTAATAACAGAAACATAGTCTTCTAGAGGAAGATTGACATATTTCTTGTAAAATTCCTGTGGCGTGATACCCTTTTCGCTTTGGTAGTTGTTATCCTTATCACGATAAGCAAAGTCAAATTTACGTGGTGGAAGACCCAATGACATAGCAAGGAAGTTAAAGATTTCTTGCAAGAGGTCTTCTTTCTTAGCTTGAACAGTCGCTTGGTCTGCACCAGAAGCAAGCAAGTCACGCAAGATTTGAGCATCTTGACGAAGCAATTTGTTAAGGATGGCATTGAGCTCACGGCTGCTGCTAGAAGAAACAGACTCAGGGTAAACTGACTTAGGCACGACACCGTATTTCTCAAAGAGAGAAACGACCATATCCCACTGTCCACCATCTTGTTGTGGTGTTTGAAGTAGGAATTTAACCTTACGGCTCGTCAAATCTTGGTCTGCAGTCGTAATGACTTGCTCCAAGAACCAGTTTGATTTTTCATACTTATCCCAGAAGAATGTGTGGGCCTGTGATAACTCAAAATTTTCTAGTTTGTATTGAGAGATGAGTTTGTGGCGGAAGGTGTTGAGAGCCGCAAACATCCAGCAACGACCAGACGCTTTCTGATTTGTTACCTTGTCCTTAGTCAAATCCAATGAGAAAACAGGTGTGTTGTCTACATGGCTTTGGCGACGTTCTAGGGCTGCAAAAATTCCGTTATGGCTAGCAGCATTTTCAATCGCTTGGTATTTGACATTTGCTTCATAGTTGGCAAATAGTTTATCAGTAAATGATTCTTGAATCGCGTTCATAGATTCCTCCT
>CAUUIG010000023.1:0-19706 GCA_963545095.1 uncultured Streptococcus sp. | reverse complement strand
TAATCATGACAATGGTATGACCTTTTTGATGCAACTCTTCGAGAAATTCCATAATCTCAGTATAGTTCTTCTGGTCTTGACCTGCCGTCGGTTCATCTAAGAGGATAATTTCAGCTCCTAAAACCAAAATCGAGGCAATAGTCACACGTTTTTTCTGACCAAATGACAGGGCAGAAATGGGCCAATTACGGAATTCATAAAGACCACAGATTCTCAAGGTTTCATAGACTCTCGTTTCAATTTCCTGCTCGTCCACACCTCGCAAACGAAGCCCTAGAGCCACCTCATCAAAAATCATATTGGTTGAAATCATTTGATTGGGATTTTGCAGCACATAGCCTACTCGTTCCGCCCGTTCTGCAACAGAATCTCCTTTTATATCCTGACCTGCCCAAAGATAGCAGCCTTCCGTCTGAATAAAGCTACTTAAGGCCTTGGCTAGGGTTGACTTCCCTGCTCCATTTTTTCCGACAATAGCAATCTTTTCGCCCTTTTTAATATCCAGATGTAGGGACTTTAAAATCGGTCTATCATCATAAGAAAACGACACGTCCTCTAGTCTAAAGAGTGACTGCAATGCTGGCATTTCTTTTGCCAGCTCATTCTGCAACTGAACCTGGCCTTTTGAGATAGACAAGTTGTCCAAATTTGCTAATTGTTCTTCCTTGACTAAATCCACACCCAATTGACGGAGAGTGGTTAGATAAAGGGGTTCTCGAATTCCATTTTGGGTCAATAAATCAGTAGCCAGTAGCTGGTCAGGGCTCCCATTAAAGAGGATACGACCATCGTTTATCAAGACAATCCGATCCACAGGGCGATGCAGAACATCCTCCAAACGGTGCTCAATAATAAGGGTCGTCGTCCCCTCCTCCTTATGAATCTGGTCAATCAATTCGATAATATCCTGACCTGACTTGGGATCCAGATTGGCGAGTGGCTCATCAAACAAGAGAATCGGACTTTCATCAATCAAGACACCAGCCAGACTGACTCGCTGCTTTTGTCCACCTGACAAATCTTGGGGACGCTGAGACAGTAAAGAAAGAAGGTCCAGCTTTTCAGCCCATTTATGAACACGGCTTTTCATCTCTTCTAGAGCTGTCACATCATTTTCCAGAGCAAAAGCCAAATCCTCTGCCACGGACAGACCGATAAACTGCCCATCTGTATCCTGCAAAACTGTGCTGACTAGATGAGATTTATCATAGATGCTCATATCAAATGCTGCTTGCCCCTTGATCAAAAATTCTCCAAACATCTGACCCTTGTAAATATTGGGAATAATCCCATTCAAACACTGACCCAAGGTAGACTTACCTGACCCAGATGGACCAACAATTAAGACTTTCTCTCCCTTGTAAATGGTCAAATTCACCCCTTGCAAGGTAGGTTCTTGTTGCGTTTCATACCGGAAAGAGAAATCCTTCCACTCAATTATAGCTTCTTTCATCTTACTCTCTTCATTCGCTTCTTCTACTCAATGAAAATCAAAGAGCAAACCAGGAAGCTAGCCGTAGGTTGCTCAAAACACTGTTTTGAGGTTGCAGATAGAGCTGACGCAGTTTAAATTAGATTTTCGCAGAGTATTAGACTTCTATTTTATCATAAATCTACCCCTACTTGCAGACTCTTCTCTTAAAATCTTAGCGCCAAAAAATTCCTAGCTAGACTGGATTCCTGACTAGGCTATAAACAGTGAAAAAGACTGGTTGTCCAGCCTTTTCCCTTATGTTAATCCTTTTTCAAACTTCCTGCACGAGTTTGAGTTCCTGCATAGGCAAGCAAGAGAAGAGTTCCTGCAATAGCTACAGATACACCATTAGCAATTCCCGCAACAATCCCTTGGGCAAATACTTTTTCTGCCGCTTCTTGATAAATCACAACATCTCCAAGTGGTGCCAAGACACCCCAAACAAGGGCATTTGCAAGTAGTTGAATGAGGTTAAAAATAAGAATATCTTTCCAGTCAAAGACACCATTGATCACGCGAACGTACTTTCTAAATAGCCCCACAGCTAGACCAAAGAGCCCACTAGCGATAATCCAAGTCCACCAAAGACCGTAGCCAGCAAGAGAGTCCTTCACTGCATGCCCAATTAAACCAACAAGTAGTCCCACTAGAGGACCAAAAATGATAGACAAGAGGCTCTGTACCGCATACTGAAGCTGGATACTTGTATTTGGAACAGGTGTCGGAATGTTAATCATCCCGATGACAACAAAGAGGGCAGCTCCAACACCGATAGCAACAACTTGTTTAATTGATTGATTTTTCATCTATATTCTCCTATTTTATGATTCTATTTTCTTTATTTCAATGGTCCAAGATGAACCGACACCCACATTATAAGCCTTGGCAAAGGAACCTTGGTTGATAGCCAGACCTAAACGATAGAGAGAGTTGATGTAAAGGATGGGTTGCCCAATTCTCACATCTGCAAATGATTTGCCATAGACAACCTGATTTTGATAGACCAGCATATCAGCGTGATAGATAGTCACTTCAAAACGGTCACCAAATTCTGGTTTCAGCTTGTAAAATTCTTCTCGCGTGATCGAGGCCCAGAGCGAACCAAAACGCACATCCAGAATATCAATGGCTCCCTTCACCAGATGATCTTCTATGATAGTCTCTACAACTGGAAGCTCCACAATCTGATCCACACTGAGCTCAGGCCCTACTTCCTCAAAAGTAATGTGACCGCTGGCCAGTTTAGCACCAGTATAGGCATAAACATCACGGCCGTGGAAAGTATAAGAATGCTCTGTATTTTGACGTCTATTGGCTACTTCAGAAATTTCACGAATAGCTACAATGCCAACGTGTTTCTTGATAAAGGAAAGGGTCCCATTGTCTGGCGTGACAATGTATTGATTTTTTGCAGTCTTGGCAACCACACTCTTACGTTTCGAGCCAACACCTGGATCGACAACCGATACAAAAGTCGTTCCCTCAGGCCAGTAATCCACCGTCTGAAAGAGACGATAGCTCCCCTCAAAAATATTATAAGGCGTGATATCGTGCGTCAAGTGATGAATTTTTAAGGTTGGAGACTCTTCTAAAGCCACTCCAATCATAGCCGATACCGCACCATCAACCAGACCAAAGTCTGATTGTAATACCAGTAAATTATTATTCATTTTATCTCCTTGTATATCCTTTATCATACCATATTTCAGAGAAAGTTGCTAATAGCTATTTCAATTGATTAGGGTATAGTTTTACCTTATAGCAAATTTCCTACTAAAAACTCTGGTGATTAGCTAGTAGGTGCATTTTTTCTTGAAAAAAGGTATGATAGTTACATCATGAAGAAGTAGGTTTTATTATGAAAATTATCCTTGTCGGAGGGGGAAAAGTTGGTTCTGCCCTCTGTCGCTCCTTGGTTGCAGAAAAGCACGATGTTTTGCTGATTGAGCAAGACGAAGCTGTCCTCAATCATATTGTCAATCGCTTTGATATCATGGGTATCCTTGGTAACGGGGCCGATTTTACCATCCTTGAGCAAGCCAGTGTCCAGGATTGTGATATCTTTATCGCCCTGACTGAATACGATGAAGTGAACATGATTGCAGCCGTTCTAGCCAAAAAAATGGGAGCTAAAGAGACCATCGTTCGGGTGCGGAACCCTGAATACTCTAACTCTTATTTCAAAGAAAAGAATATTCTCGGTTTTTCTCTTATCGTTAACCCTGAACTCTTGGCTGCCCGCGCTATTGCTAATATCATCGACTTTCCCAACGCCCTATCTGTCGAACGTTTCTTTGGTGGAAGAGTCAGCCTCATGGAATTTGTCGTCAAGTCCACTAGTGGTCTTTGCCAAATGCCCATTTCTGATTTTCGTAAAAAATTCGGTAATGTCATTGTCTGTGCTATAGAAAGAGATCATCAAATTATCATCCCAAGTGGTGACATGACCATACAGGATAAAGATAGAATCTTTGTTACTGGTAACCGTGTTGACATGATGCTCTTCCATAATTATTTCAAATCTCGTGCTGTGAAGAGCCTTCTCATCGTTGGAGCTGGTAGAATTGCCTATTATCTACTAGGTATCCTCAAAGACAGTCGTATCGATACCAAGGTTATTGAAATCAATCCTGAAATCGCCAGCTTCTTTAGCGAGAAATTCCCAAACCTCTACATCGTTCAAGGAGATGGTACCGCAAAAGATATCCTGCTGGAAGAAAGTGCTCAAAACTATGATGCCGTTGCGACTCTAACAGGAGTCGATGAGGAAAATCTGATTACCTCTATGTTCCTTGACAAGATAGGTGTACAAAAAAATATCACCAAGGTCAATCGTACCAGTCTCCTCGAGATTATCAATGCGCCTGATTTTTCAAGTATCATCACACCTAAAAGTATCGCTGTAGATACGATTATGCACTTTATTCGTGGTCGTGTTAATGCCCAGTATTCAGACCTTCAAGCCATGCACCATCTAGCCAATGGCCAAATCGAAACCCTACAATTCCATATCAAGGAAGCCAATAAAATGACTGCCAAACCTCTTTCTCAACTGAAACTGAAAAAAGGGGTTCTTATTGCAGCCATCATTCGAAAGGGCAAGACTATTTTCCCAACTGGGGAGGATATGCTGGAAGTTGGAGACAAGCTCCTAGTAACAACTTTGTTGCCAAACATCACCAAGATTTATGACTTGATCGCGAGGTAAGAAATGAATAAAAGTATGATTCGTTACCTCCTTTCAAAGTTACTTTTGATTGAAGCTGTTCTTCTTTTGGTTCCTGTGTCTGTTGCTGTCTATTACCGTGAATCGAGCCAAGTCTTTACAGCTCTCTTTACAACGATTGGGATTCTCGTATTACTAGGCGGTTCAGGAATTTTACAAAAGCCAAAAAATCAACGGATTTATGCCAAGGAGGGAATCTTGATTGTTGCCCTCTGTTGGATCCTTTGGTCTTTCTTTGGCGGTCTCCCCTTTGTCTTTGCTAGACAAATTCCCAGCGTTATCGATGCCTTTTTTGAAATCAGTTCTGGCTTTACAACTACTGGAGCAACTATCCTGAACAACGTTTCGGTTCTCAGCCGTTCCCTCCTCTTCTGGCGAAGTTTTACCCACTTGATTGGAGGGATGGGAGTGCTTGTTTTTGCACTTGCTATTATGGACAATGCCAAGAATAGCCACCTAGAAGTGATGAAGGCTGAGGTTCCTGGCCCTGTTTTCGGTAAGGTTGTATCCAAGCTAAAAAACACCGCTCAGATTCTCTATCTCCTTTATCTAGCTCTCTTCTCCCTCTTTGTCATCATCTATTATCTAGCTGGTATGCCCCTATTTGATAGTTTTGTCATCGCTATGGGTACAGCGGGGACTGGGGGCTTTACCGTCTATAACGACGGGATTGCCCACTATGGTAGCTCACTGATTACCTATCTGGTTAGCATCGGAGTTCTGGTTTTTGGGGTAAATTTCAATCTCTACTACTACCTCATGCTCCGTCGCGTCAAGGCCTTCTTTGGAGATGAAGAGCTTAGAGCTTACTTGGTCATCGTAATGATTTCTACAGGCTTGATTAGCCTTAATACTCTCTATCTCTACCCGGGATTTTCCAAAAGCTTTGAAATGGCCTTCTTCCAGGTTTCCAATATCATTACAACAACTGGTTTTGGATACGGAGATATTACCAACTGGCCCCTCTTCTCCCAGTTTATCCTCCTCTTCCTCATGGGAATCGGTGGTTCTGCTGGTTCAACCGCAGGTGGACTCAAGGTTATTCGAGGCCTCATCCTTTCAAAAATTGCCAAAAACCAAATTTTGTCAATCCTATCGCCCCACCGTGTTTTGACCCTCCATGTTAATAAAACTGTGATTGACAAAGATACCCAGCATAAGATTCTCAAGTACTTTGTCATCTATTCTATGATTTTACTAGCACTTATCTTTATTGTCAGCCTAGATAGCAATGATTTTCTGGTTGTGACCAGCGCTGTCTTTAGCTGTTTCAATAACATCGGACCTATTCTAGGAACCACTTCTAGTTTCTCAATCTTTAGCCCTATCTCAAAAATTCTCCTCTCCTTTGCAATGATTGCAGGGCGCTTGGAGATTTACCCAATCCTTCTTCTCTTTATGAAGAGAACCTGGTCCAAGAGATAAAATACAACCACACCTTGTTTCCTTACAAAGTGTGGTATTTTTATTTTCAAGTACCTCCCGCAACTCTACAAGTATCTTTGAATCCTGCTCAGACATTTTAGTGCTTGACTTATACTCAATGAAAATCAAAAAGCAAACTAGGAAGCTAGTCATAGACAGTACTTGAGTACGGCAAGGCGAAACTGACGTGGTTTGAAGAGATTTTCGAAGAGTATTAAGGAATTGAAGATCCCAAAAAAACAACCCTCAGTCGACTGACCGAGGGTTCCTTTTCATTATTCAAGAACTTGATTAGTTCAATGCATCCAATGCATCATCCATTGAAAGAACTTCGTGGAAGACACGTTGTGTCAATTCAGTTTTTTGTTCTGGAGTGAGGTATTTAGTGTTTACACAGTATCCAGAGATACGTACGATAACGTCTTCACCTGACATGATCTTTTCGTAAACATCGTTCAAGTCCATAACGTTCAAGTTAACGTGTTGTCCACCGTTTTCGAAGTAACCATCAAGGATTGTTACCAAGTTATCAACTTGTTCGTCACGAGTCTTACCAAGAGCGCGAGGTGATACTTGTGTAGTCAATGAGATACCATCAGCTGCATAACTAAAGTCAAGGCTAGAAAGTGAGTTCAAGTTTTGCAACCATCCACCTTTAGCTTTGTTAGATGGGTTAGCACCTGGTGAGAAGAATTCAAGTTTAGACAAGTTCACAGAACCATCTTCGTTGAGGTATACACCTTTGTGGACTGGTGAGTTACCAGTTTGTTTAGAGTAAGCAACGTTAGATGTGATTGTCAAAAGTGATACTGTAGCTTCTGCGTCTTTGTAAAGTTTGTGACTACGTAGACGAGTTGTGTAAGCTTCGATCAACCATTCTGCCAATTCGTTTGAACGTGGGTCATCTTCACCCCAACGTGGGTATTCACCGATTGTTTCGTAATCGTAGATGTAGCCATTTTCGTCACGGATTGGTTTAACTGTAGCGTATTTGATAGCTGACAATGTATCAACAGTGTTAGCAAATCCACAGATACCGAATCCCATGTTCGCACGTTGTTTAGTTGGCAAGAAGGCCATTTGAACAGCTTCGTAGTTGTACTTATCAGTCATGTAGTGGATGATGTTCAAAGCATCTACGTAAGTGTCAGTCAACCAGTCAAGAGATTTTTCAAAGTTAGCTTTAACTGATTCGAATTCAAGAACTTCGTCACGGATTGGTTCGATGTCAAATACTTTGTAGTCTTTGTGAACATCGTCGTAACCACCGTTCAAACCAGTAAGAAGGGCTTTCAATACGTTTACACGAGCACCGAAGTACTGGATGTTGTGGCGTTGTTCTTCGTTTTCTGGGTCAAGTGGAGACACACAACATGAGATACAGCTCATTTCACCGTATCCGTCTTTAGCCATTGTTGTTACACCTTCGTATTGGATAGAAGAGTGTTTGTGGCTCATGTGCATACAGTAGCGACGGAAGTTGTATGGCAATTTGTCAGTCCAAAGAACTGTCAAGTTTGGTTCTGGAGAGTTACCGATGTTGTCAAGAGTGTTCAAGAAACGGTAGTCCATCTTAGTAACACGGTGACGACCGTCGTTACCCATACCAGCCATAGAAGTTGTGATGAAGGTTGGGTCACCTGAGTACAATTGGTCGTAAGCTTTTGTACGAGCAAATTTAACTGTACGAAGTTTCATAACGAAATCATCAACAAATTCTTGGATTTCTGATTCAGTAAATGTACCACGAGCAAGGTCACGTTCTGCAAAGATGTCCAATACGATTGGTACACGACCTAGAGATGTAGCAGCACCGTTGATAACACGGCAGACAGACATGAAGGCGATGTTAACCCATTGGATAGCTTCTTTAACGTTCATCGCTGGTTTGCGAACGTCAACTCCGTAAAGGTCACCCAAGCGAACAACTTGTTGCAATGCTTGGTATTGAAGGTTGATTTCTTCACGAAGACGGATTGTTTCTTCATCGATTTCTTCGATTGCATTCCAGTCGTTTACTTTTTCTTGCATCAAGTAGTCTGCACCGTAAAGAGCAAGACGTGCGTAAACACCGATGATACGTCCGCGTGAGTATGCATCTGGAAGACCAGTTACAGTGTGTGCGTGACGAGCGCGACGGATATTTGAAGTGTAGGCACGGAAAATACCGTCGTTAACTGTTGTTACGTATTTAGTGAAGATTTCGTGAACAGCTGGGTCTGGTTCGTATCCATTTTCTTTCAAAGTAGTTTCAGCCATACGGATACCACCTTTTGGCATGAAGTTCAATTTGAAGAGTTCATCGTTTTGGATACCATAGATAACTTCATTTTCTTTGTCGATAAATCCTGCTGGGATATCAGCGATAGATGTTGGACGAGTGTCCATTGGGAAACGAGTTTCTTCGTAGTGTGCTTTAGTTTCTTCTACGATTTTTTTGATGTGAAGTGAACGTTCTGTTGGTCCTGCAAGGAAGCTTTCATCTCCATCGTAAGGTGTGTAGTTAGCTTGTACGAAGCGTGATACACTTGCTTTTTCTTTCCAATCTACACCTTTGAAGCCTTCCCAAGCTTTGTCAAAAATATCTTGTGCTTCAACAACTGTTTTAACAACCATGTTAATGTCCTCTGTTTTCTTTCTAGTAACAGTCATCTGTTACATTTATGAAACCAGTATACCATACAGTAACCGATTTCAACAAGCAAAAATTCCTTATTTTTACACTTTCTTTTCTAACACAGACCGTATTCCATACCAAACTGTATTATATTTTTGAAAAAATAAAATCCTTTTTTCTTTTTTTCAGAAAAAAGGGTATAATAAAAGAAAATAAGCAGTAAAAAGGTGCTAGGCATGTTGATTTTCCCCTTATTAAATGATTTGTCAAGAAAAATCATCCATATTGACATGGATGCCTTTTTTGTTGCGGTGGAAATCAGAGATAATCCTAAACTCAAAGGAAAACCTGTCATTATCGGAAGCGACCCTCGGCAAACAGGTGGGCGGGGAGTCGTTTCTACCTGTAGCTATGAAGCTCGATCTTTTGGTGTTCATTCTGCCATGAGTTCCAAGGAAGCTTATGAACGCTGTCCCCAGGCCGTCTTTATCTCAGGAAATTATGAAAAATACAAAACTGTGGGCCTCCAGATCCGAGCTATCTTTAAGCGCTATACAGATTTGATTGAGCCTATGAGTATTGACGAAGCTTATTTAGACGTGACAGAAAATAAACTCGGTATCAAGTCAGCAGTCAAAATCGCTCGCCTCATTCAAGAGGATATCTGGCAGGAACTTCATTTAACTGCTTCTGCTGGCGTTTCCTACAACAAATTCTTAGCTAAAATGGCTAGCGATTATCAAAAACCACATGGTCTGACAGTGATTCTACCTGACCAGGCTGAGGATTTTCTCAAACAAATGGATATTTCCAAGTTTCATGGAGTAGGAAAAAAGACGGTGGAACGACTTCATCAAATGGGTGTTTTTACTGGCGCTGATTTGCTTGAAGTACCTGAAGTGACCCTAATAGACCGCTTTGGCAGACTGGGCTATGATCTGTATCGAAAGGCTCGTGGTATCCACAACTCCCCCGTCAAATCCAACCGCATCCGTAAATCAATCGGCAAGGAAAAAACCTATGGGAAAACTCTCCGTGCCGAGGAAGACATCAAAAAAGAGCTGACTCTTCTATCAGAAAAAGTCGCTCTCAATCTCAGTCAACAAGAAAAAGCTGGAAAAATTGTCATTTTGAAAATCCGCTACGAGGACTTTTCAACTCTTACTAAACGAAAAAGTCTGGCTCAAAAAACACAAGATGCTAGTCAGATAAGCCAAATAGCCCTACAACTCTATGAAGAGTTAAGCGATAAAGAAAGAGGTGTCCGCCTGTTGGGGATTACCGTGACTGGATTTTGAAACTCAATAAAAATCAAAGAGCAAACTAGGAAGCTAGTCGCAACACTGTTTTGAGGTTGCAGATAGAGCTGACGCGGTTTGAAGAGATTTTCGAAGAGTATAAAACCTTGAAGAGCTGACTCTTCAAGGTTTTTCTTATACAAATAAACGAACAAAGCTATAAAGTAGCAAGACACCACCAAGCACGATACGGTATTTACCAAAAAGGGTAAAGTCGTGTTTTTTCACATAGCTGGTCAAGAAACGAATAGCGACCATGCTGACTGCGAAAGCGACTCCCATGGCAACCAAGAGCAAGAACAATTGCCCAAAGCTCAAGAGTTGTCCTGCTTTCACAAATTTGAAAATCTTTAAGGCACTGGCTCCAAACATAACAGGAATTCCAAGATAGAAGGTAAATTCCGTTACAACAGAACGACTGGTTCCATTCAATAAACCACCGACAATCGTTGCCCCAGAACGACTGGTCCCTGGTAAAAGGGCAAGAACTTGGAAGAGTCCGATATAGAAGGCTGTCGTATAAGGAAGCTTGTCCAACTCTGTCACACTTGGCTCGATAGCACGCGCTTTATTGCGCTTTTCCAAATAGATAAAGGCAATCCCATAGATAATCAACATGAGAGCAACAGAAACCATGTTATGGAAGTGGGTATCAAACCAATCATCAAATTTAAAGACGGCAAGTAAAGGCAAAGTAGCTACAAGAACTTTCAACCACAGTCTCCAAGTCTTACGAACTTCCTGCTTGTCCTTAGTCGGTTTGAAAGGATTGAGCTTGTTAAAGTAAATGACCATGACTGCTAAAATAGCACCAAGCTGAATTACGACATTAAACATGGACATAAAGGCTTCGTTTTGATTTTGGTATTGGATAAATTCCTCTGCTAAAATCAAGTGACCTGTACTAGAAATCGGCAACCATTCCGTAATTCCTTCAACAATCCCGAAGAAGATAGATTTTAAAATTTCAATAAGATACATAGATTACTCCTTTTTTTCTATCTTCCATTATAGCATATTTTTTCAGCCTGTGACAGCTCTCTTTAAAAGGCGCCGATACTTCCACCACCTCCGCCACCAGAGAAGCCACCGCCAGAACTTCCACTTCCAGAAGATACGGAGTAGGTACTTGCTGTATTTGCGACACTAGCATAATGACTCATTTGCGCTGTTGAATGATAAAACATACTGTGCCAGCCATAAGCTACATAGAGGTTTATATCTGGATTTTCCACTTGAATCTTATGAACCTTCATCAAATGACTAACCTTATCCGCATAGCCAAATAAGGTCGCATAGACCAAGAGGCGATTCCAGACCACAATACTTTCCAATTCAGCCTGATCCAATCGTGCAATCTCACGCAACATATTTTCAAAACTGGTCCAGAGATAGTAGACTTCTGCCCCTGCTTCATTTAGGACACCATCACGGTTATCTAGTCGAAGCTTCCAATAATAGAAAACAGCCAAAACCAAACCTAGAAAACCAAGTATTGGCAAGGGGAGGTAAAGATAGCCATAAACATCCAAACTGTACAAGAACAAACCAAATCCGATAAATAGGGGCAAGATAGTCAAGACCCCCATACCCACTTGCAAGGCCTTTTCCCCACCAGTTAAAGGACGATAATAATCTGGGAGCCCCCAGAAGGAAACTCGACTTCTCACTCCTTCTTGTATCTGGCTCAATACTTCTTCAAAAGAAGATTTGAGCTGACGCCCCTTTGCTTGAATCCGTTTTTCATCAGAAGCTTTTGCTCTACGATAAAGACTATCAGATACCTTGTAATCCGCAAACAAATTGGAAAGAGTTTCTTCTTTTTTGCCTGAAAAAGCCAGATTTAGACAGTCTTTCTCAAAGCTTGACAAACCATCTTCTTTCACTAGCCTCAAACCAACTGCATCTCCTTCTGAAATGATAGAGACATTCCCACGGTCTATCACATCTAGCAAGGTAGCTTGAATAAGTTGGTCAAAGGTGAATTTACCTGCTCCTTTTGTTAGAGGACTCACTTCCTCCAAGGAGGTCGAGTAGACTGCTTCTGATAAAACCATAGGCTCTAATTCCATTGGTGGTTCATAGATACGATGATTTTTGGCATATTTGACTGAAGGAGTGGTCTTTCTTCTATAAATGAAATAGAAGCAAATACTCAATAACAAGGAGATAGAAAGTATCGAAGGAAACACCCACGTAACGAGTTGTTTACTCTGCTCTTTTTCTTTAAAAATCGAGTCTTCTATCTTATTAAACTCTTCTAAACGATTCCCTTTCAAGCCCTGATCCCTAGCGCTAGCAAAATCGGTTCGAGGCCAATAGGCATGCAATTCAACTCCACGCTTAGCCGGAAGATTGTCCAAACGAATAGTATAATCAAAGCTACTCTTTTCAATCGTTCCCTCTCTAAAAAGTTTCCCTGTATGGAAAAAGAGTTTTTCAGCTCCCTTGTCGCCCCTTACATGAAATTCAAACTTTCCAATAGCCCCTGAACTATCTGTTAAAGGTTGCCAATTTAATTCAGCGATGTCATCATATAGGAAAAGCAAATTTTTTAAGTTCCAGGTGAGGTCAACTTCAACTATATCGCCCTCCTGACCTGGATTGTAGACTTTCACAGTATAACCATTCGCTTCTTCTGCCACTTCGCTAGTAACATCTGTCAGTTCAGCACCATTTTTTGAGGCCTGAACTTTTGGATGAGGATCAATGTCAAATCCGCTAGGCATCTTGCCAGCACGTCCAAGTCCCACGATTTGGCCCTTAAAGTCCTCCTCAAACTGATAAACTATCTTCTGTCTAAACTCTGCCGTATTATCTGCATGAATATACAAATCCCCTTGGTAAGAGTTTATCTTGAAATCAATGGCAAAAACAGAGAGTGGCAGAAGGCAAAACAAGCCTAAGACCAGTAAGAAAAAAGTTTTTTTCATCAACTAAGCCCCCTTTTTATCTTTGCTATCATTATATCATTTTTTCTCAAGTAAGGGCTTACCTATATTGAAAAATAGAGTTTTTTTCGATAAAATAGGAGACAGTTATTTTTTAATAGATTAGAAATAGGAGAAATCATGAGAAAAATATACTTATCTATTTTCACAAGTCTCTTGCTGATGCTGGGACTTGTCAATGTTGCTCAAGCTGATGAATATTTACGCATCGGGATGGAAGCAGCATATGCTCCCTTTAACTGGACCCAGGATGATGATAGCAATGGGGCTGTCAAAATCGATGGGACTAACCAGTATGCTAACGGATACGATGTTCAAATCGCCAAGAAAATCGCTAAGGACTTAGGTAAAGAACCTTTGGTTGTTAAAACCAAGTGGGAAGGTCTAGTCCCTGCCCTTACTTCTGGTAAGATTGACATGATTATCGCAGGTATGAGTCCAACTGCAGAACGCAAACAAGAAATTGCCTTTTCAAGCAGTTACTACACTAGCGAACCTGTCCTACTAGTCAAAAAAGATTCTGCCTACGCAAATGCAAAATCTTTGGATGACTTTAACGGTGCGAAAATCACTTCTCAACAAGGGGTCTACCTCTACGACTTGATTGCACAAATCCCAGGTGCTAAAAAAGAAACTGCCATGGGAGACTTCGCTCAAATGCGCCAAGCTCTTGAGGCTGGTGTCATCGATGCCTATGTTTCTGAACGCCCAGAAGCACTGACTGCTGAAGCTGCCAACTCTAAGTTCAAGATGGTTCAAGTAGAACCAGGTTTCAAAACTGGAGAAGAAGATACAGCTATTGCCATTGGACTTCGTAAAGATGACAATCGTATTAGCCAAATCAATGCCAGCATTGAAACCATTTCAAAAGACGACCAAGTTGCCTTGATGGATCGTATGATCAAGGAACAACCTGCCGAAGCTACAACAACTGAAGAGACTAGCAGTAGTTTCTTTAGCCAAGTCACTAAAATTCTTTCTGAGAACTGGCAACAACTCTTGCGTGGTGCTGGTATCACTCTTTTAATCTCAATCGTCGGAACCATCATAGGTCTCATTATTGGTCTTGCCATTGGTGTCTTCCGTACTGCTCCTCTCTCTGAAAATAAAGCCATTTATGGCTTACAAAAACTAGTCGGCTGGATTCTCAATGTCTACATTGAAATTTTCCGTGGTACACCAATGATCGTTCAATCGATGGTTATCTACTACGGAACTGCCCAAGCTTTCGGTATCAACCTTGACCGTACACTGGCTGCCATCTTCATCGTTTCGATTAACACCGGAGCCTACATGACTGAAATCGTTCGTGGTGGTATCCTAGCAGTTGACAAGGGACAATTTGAAGCCGCTACTGCTCTTGGTATGACTCATAACCAAACCATGCGTAAGATTGTCCTACCTCAGGTAGTCCGTAACATCCTACCCGCAACTGGTAATGAATTTGTCATCAATATCAAAGATACATCTGTATTGAATGTTATCTCTGTTGTCGAACTTTATTTCTCAGGAAATACCGTGGCAACTCAAACCTATCAATACTTCCAGACATTTACAATCATCGCCGTGATTTACTTTGTCCTCACCTTCACCGTAACACGTATCCTACGCTTCATCGAGCGCCGAATGGATATGGATACCTATACTACAGGTGCTAACCAAATGCAAACGGAGGATTTGAAATAATGACACAAGCAATCCTGGAAATTAAACACCTCAAAAAATCCTATGGACAAAACGAAGTGCTAAAAGACATTTCTCTGACTGTCCACAAGGGAGAGGTCATCTCTATCATCGGAAGCTCTGGAAGCGGAAAATCAACCTTCCTACGCTCTATTAACCTACTTGAAACGCCAACTGATGGACAAATCCTTTATCATGGACAAAACGTCCTCGAAAAAGGCTATAACCTCACGCAATACCGTGAAAAGTTGGGAATGGTGTTCCAATCCTTTAATCTCTTTGAAAATCTCAACGTTCTTGAAAATACAATCGTCGCTCAGACAACTGTCCTTAAACGTGAACGTACAGAAGCTGAAAAGATTGCCAAAGAAAACCTAGAAAAGGTCGGCATGGGGGAACGCTACTGGCAAGCGAAACCAAAACAACTCTCAGGTGGTCAAAAACAACGTGTGGCCATTGCACGCGCCCTCTCTATGAATCCAGACGCTATTCTCTTTGATGAACCAACATCAGCTCTCGATCCAGAAATGGTTGGAGAAGTCCTTAAAATCATGCAGGAACTGGCCCAAGAAGGCTTGACTATGATTGTCGTAACCCATGAAATGGAATTCGCTCGTGATGTCTCTCACCGTGTTATCTTTATGGATAAGGGTGTTATTGCTGAAGAAGGCAAACCAGAAGACCTCTTCACCAATCCTAAAGAAGATCGAACAAAAGAGTTCCTTCAACGTTATCTCAAATAAAAAGAAAAGGCTGCAGTAATTATGCAGTCTTTTTGCTGTCCTCATACTCTTCGAAAATCTCTTCAAACCACGGCAGCTCTATCTGCAACCTCAAAACAGTGTTTTGAGCAGCCTACGGCTAGCTTCCTAGTTTGCTCTTTGATTTTCATTGAGTATCAAAATGAAAAGGCAGACCTTATTCAAGAATCCGCCATTATCCAAAGATTAATCTTCAAATTTTTCATGATTTTTTTCATAGAAATCAATTAAACCTAGAGCTGTTTCAAACGAAATATTTTTTACTTTTGCACGACCCTGCGCTAGAGCAATGATAGACATTTCACGCGCATTCGTTTCTTTAGAGATACGGTAGCCTGTGATTTTCTTATCACGAACCCAGCCAACAACTGATTCTACTTTTTCAAAGTTTGACTTAGCCATGTCCTTCTCCTATTTTCTTCTTTACGATATTTAATTGTATACGTTTTTATGACTTTTGTCAATAAAAAAACATATATTCAATAAAATTAATGATTTATTTTTCTATTACTATCTTATTAAAGCCGATAATATATAGGTTTTCCCTTGCTATAAACCATTAGTAAATACCTTTAAAATAATTGTATTATTAAATCTTTTACTTGTAAAAATATTCATGATTTACAAATACCAGTTCGGGATAGGTTAGACAGGTTTTATACTCAACTTTATTCTATTTATCCAACTTTAAAACGATATTTCTAATAGCGAAATACTTTCTCTCCACACTATTAGCAACTATTCTTTCTCTTCTCCTTCTTTAATATTCTTCCTGCCTTTATAAGCACTTTTCACTTGCTCAACTGGTACTATTTATTTACTTTATCTTCCTTTTTTGTTTCTTTAAACCAATAAAAAGATTAGTAATTAAGAAACAATAGTATCCTATCTTTCAACATTTTCTACTGTTTTTATGTTCTTAGTATCTCATCACTCTTCTCAGTCAGTTCATTATAAGGTTTCTCATTAGTATTGATTATTTTTTCTAATTCCTATTATATTTAACCAAACCACAGATTAGCCCTATATAAAATAGTGAATTTCAAAAATACTCCTTAAATATAATAAGTAATTTTACTCCCTTACTATAAACCAAATCAAAAAACATAGGTACTATAATGAATTGAGATAGAAATAGCGTAATCGATTTCCTAAGTTCATAGGAATCGCCCCCTTTCTTTACCCTCATTATAGCACCTATACATCAGTTGTGCAAATAATATGATATTTTTTTATTAGTCCTCAGACAAGCATATTATAGAGCGTTTCATTACCATTTAAGTTAATATAAGATGGATCAAACCCTTCCATGCGACGAATCAGACCTGCATAATCATGCTTATCTGCCAAGGCAATCCCAATCAATACTGGTCCTGTCCCCTTGCTAGCTCGTTTGATATACTCAAAACGCGTGATATCATCATTTGGCCCTAAGATATCATTTACAAACTCACGTAAGGCCCCTGGACGCTGTGGAAAATTGACCACAAAGTAATGCTTGATCCCATCATAAATCAAGGCACGCTCTTCCATTTCTGGCATACGGTTGATATCATTATTTCCTCCAGAAATGATACAACAAATGGTTTTCCCCTTGATATATTCAGCTAAAACCTCTAAAGAAGCGATACTAGCCGCTCCAGCAGGTTCTGCAACAATCCCTTGCTTAGAGTAGAGGTCAATCAAGGTTTCAGAAATCAATCCCTCATCGACACCTACTAAGGTTTGAACATGTTGGCGAGTTGCTTCATAGGTCAACTGACCTACCTTTTGAACAGCAATCCCATCCGCAAATTTGTCAATTTCCTTGAGCTTAACAGGTCCACCAGCTTCAAAGGCAGCCTTCATAGAACGTGCTCCATTAGCCTCTACCCCAATGACTTCAATCTCTGGACTTGTTTCCTTGATATAGGTAGAAACCCCAGCAATGAGACCGCCACCACCAACAGGAACCAAGACAGCATCAAAATCAATCGATTCTTTTCGAGCTTCTTCTAAAATCTCATAAGCAACGGTCCCTTGACCAGCTTGAACATGGGCATCATCAAAGGGATCAATAAAGGTACGGTTTTCAGAGAGTGTAAATTCTTGAGCTGCTTTAGCTGAGGCATCAAAGGTATCTCCAACTAGTTTAATGGTTACGAAATCCCCACCAAAAAAGCGAACTTGACCAATCTTTTGTTGCGGAGTAGTAATGGGCATAAAAATAGTAGCAGGAATTTTCATCTCATTACAAGTATAGGCAACTCCCTGCGCATGATTCCCCGCAGAAGCGCAGACTACCCCACGCTCACGCTCTTCCTTGCTGAGCTGAGAAATAGCATAATAGGCACCACGAATTTTAAAAGAACGAACACGTTGGGCATTTTCCTTTTTCAAATAAATCTTAGCACCATACTTCTCCGATAAATAATGGTCATAATCAAGCGGTGTATTCACAACCACACCGTTCAAGACCTTATGAGCCTTGATGATATCTTTTGAACTTAACATCTTTTTCTCCTAGACTATTTCATACTTATACTCTTCGAAAATCTCTTCAAACCACGTCAGCGTTACCTTGCCGTAGGTATATGTTACTGACTTCGTCAATCTTATTTACAACCTCAAAGCAGTGCTTCGAGCAGCCTACGGCTAGCTTCCTAGTTTGCTCTTTGATTTTCATTGAGTATTATCTCAATCCATCCTCTTAAAAAGAGAGATGAATTGATTATAAAAGCGAGTTAGTCCCCCAACTCGCCTTCACCTTAATTTCTATCAATTAGTTATAGATTTTAAATGCATCATCGTCGTTTTTACCAACGAATGGCATTGCTTTACGCAATTCTGCACCAACTTTTTCAATTTCAAGGTTAGCTGCTTGTTCACGGTAAGCAGTCAATTTTGGACGTCCAGCTTTATAGTCATTTACAAAGTCATTTGCAAATTTACCATTTTGGATGTCTGCCAAGACAGCCTTCATATTTTCTTTAACTTGTTCAGTGATTACACGTGGACCTGATACATAGTCACCGTATTCAGCAGTGTTTGAAATAGATTGACGCATTTTCTTGAATCCACCTTCGTAGATCAAGTCAACGATCAATTTCATTTCGTGAAGAACTTCAAAGTAAGCCAATTCTGGAGCGTAACCTGCTTCTGTCAAGACTTCGAAACCTGCTTCGATAAGGGCAGTCAAACCACCACAAAGTACAGCTTGTTCACCAAACAAATCTTCTTCAGTTTCTTCTTTGTATGTTGTTTCAAGAAGACCTACACGAGCTGCTCCAACACCTTTACACCAGTCCATAGCAATGTTTTTCGCATTTCCTGTTGCATCTTGGTAAACTGCGTAAAGAGCTGGAACACCAAATCCTTCTTCATAAGTACGGCGTACCAAGTGTCCTGGTCCTTTAGGAGCACACATAAAGACATCTACATCGGCAGGAACTTTGATAAATTCAAAGTGGATGTTGAAACCATGAGCAAATCCAACTGCGTTTCCAGCTTCCAAGTTTGGAGCGATTTCTGCTTCGTACAATTCTTGTTGGATTTCGTCTGGTGCCAAAATCATGATAACGTCAGCCAATTTAGTTGCTTCTGCTACTGTGTAAGTGTCAAATCCATCTTCTTTTGCTTTGTCAAAAGATTTACCTGGACGTACACCGATGATCACATCATGGCCTGTATCACGCAAGTTTTGAGCGTGAGCATGACCTTGTGAACCATAACCGATAACGGCGATTTTTTTACCGTCAAGTGCTGCTACTTTAACATCTTTTTCATATTCCATTTGAACTGCCATCGTTTTTCTCTCTTTTCTATTATTTATTACCTTTTAGGCTGGTTTAACAAATTTAAGTTGGATTTTTAATCGCGGGTAAATCCAGTTGCACCCGTTCGAGCAATATTGCGAATACCGTATGGTCGAATGACTCGCAACAGTGCTTCGCTCTTTTCTGCATTTCCTGTCATTTGAATAGTAATCGAGCTTGGCGCTACGTCTACCACTGTTGCACGGAAAGGTTGAATAATCGCTAGAATCTCAGCTCGCTTCTCAGCTGGCGCTGACATCTTAACTAAAATCACCTCTCGCTCCAAATGAGGCTTATCTGTAATATCTCGAATACGAATCACATCAATCTGACGATTGAGTTGCTTAATGATTTGCTCCACTTCATCATGTGAAGCTACATCAATAATAATGGTGATACGCGATACATTCGGATCTTCTGTCGCTCCAACAGAGATGCTTTCGATATTAACCTGACGACGAGATAGGACACCTGTAA
>CAUUIG010000022.1:0-20031 GCA_963545095.1 uncultured Streptococcus sp. | reverse complement strand
TTATCAGACTAACTTCCACTTGGATTAGCGGTGGAACTTAGTTTGGGAATTTACCGAGCAAACTAGGAAGCTAGCCGCAGGTTGCTCAAAACACTGTTTTGAGGTTGCAGATAGAGCTGACGTGGTTTGAAGAGATTTTCGAAGAGTATAAACAAGGCGAAGTTTGACTTTTTCTAGTTTATTGGGGTACAATAGAGAAAAGATAGAAATGAAGTGAAAAATATGCTACCTGCTTATATGAAAATCCATGATCAGATTAAAAAGGATATTGACGAGCACCGTTGGGCTATTGGTGAGAGGCTTCCCAGTGAAAGAGATTTAGCAGAGCAGTTTGCGGTCAGTCGCATGACCCTCCGACAAGCCGTATCTCTATTAGTCGAAGAAGGTGTCTTAGAGCGTCGCGTAGGAAGTGGCACCTTTGTTTCCAGTACTCGGGTACAAGAAAAGATGCGAGGGACAACCAGTTTTACTGAAATTGTTAAGTCCCAAGGTAAAGTTCCCTCTAGCCAGCTCATTTCCTACAGAAAAACCATTCCCAATGAGCAGGAAGTTGCCAAGTTAGGAATTTCTCCAACCGAAAACATTATCCGAATGGAACGGGTCCGCTATGCCGACAAGGTTCCTCTGGTTTATGAAGTTGCTTCTATTCCTGAAAAATTCATTAAGGACTTTAAAAAAGAAGAAATCACCAGTCATTTCTTCCAAACCTTGCAAAAACACGGCTACCGTATAGGCAAATCTCAACAGACCATCTATGCTCGTCTCGCTAAGGAAAAAATTGCCCACTACTTAGAGGTTGAAAAAGGACACGCTATTCTTGGGCTGACTCAGGTTTCTTACCTAGAAGATGGGACAGTTTTTGAATATGTAAAAAGTCAATATGTAGGCGAACGTTTTGAATTTTATCTTGAAAATAATTAATACTCTTCGAAAATCTCTTCAAACCGTGTCAACGTCGCCTTGCCGTATATATGTTACTGACTTCGTCAGCTCTATCTACAACCTCAAAGCAGTGCTTTGAGCAACCTGCGGCTAGTTTCCTATTTTGCTCTTTGATTTTCATTGAGTATAAATTACTATGCAAAAACTCTCTGTCACGGACAAAGAGTCTTTTTTTATTTTTCTAAGAGTAAATCTTTCAAAGAAATCAGAGTTACAGCAAACAATATCATTGCCATACCAAGAAAATCAATGGGATAAAATTGTTCATTCATGATTAAGAAGACAAAGAAAACCGCCGATATTGGCTCAATTGAAGCCAACAAGCTTGACTTAACCGGTCCTATCAGACTGGTTCCCTTTAAGAAGGCTGTATAGGCAAAGACAGTCCCGATAAGGATAATACCCGCAAACGCAAGAAGAAAATCAAGACTAGCTGGGATAGTAGCCTCTAGAACTCCCGTAAAAGGAAGAGCGACTAAACCAGCTATGACCATTCCCACACCAATGACCAAACTGCTCCCCCACTTCTTAATCAAGGCTATGGGCAAAATGATATAAAGTGCGTAAGTCAGAGCAGAAAAGAGACCCCAGAACAGACCTGCAGGTGTAATGGATAACTGGTCCAGTTGTCCATGGGTTGCAATGAGGAAGGTTCCTCCAATGGCTAATATGATGGAAACAATCTCTGCCAGAGTCGGTGCTACCTTATCCTTAATACAGCTATAAATCAAAATTCCGACAGGGCAAACATACTGAAGTACTGTCGCAGTCCCTGCATTAGTCTCCTGAATAGCAGACAGATAGGCGAATTGGTTGAGGAAGAGACCAATTAGAGCAAAAATGAGAAGAGACAGCAAACTCTTTCTATCCTTTAAAAAGGCCAGCATTTTATCCTTTGCAGTAGCATAAGCCAAGACCATGAGAATCCCACCAGCGATTAAAAGTCGTAAGTTAGTTAAAACCAGAGACGAAATTCCGTGTGCCATCAGGTATTGCCCACTCGTTCCTGACAAGCCCCAAGCAATCCCAGCCACAACTGTTAATAGAGTCCCTTTTAAACTATTTGACATGTCTCTCCTCACCACTCTTTACGAATCAAGTCCATCACTTGATTGCGATCTATAATCCATTGAGCCCTCTCATCCTTTTCATAGGTACGATTCGATAGGAAAATAGCCGCTTCTTGCTTCTGACGATTCCACATGATAAAGGTACCTGTATAGCCCGTATGGTCTAGCCAATCTCCTTCCAAATTCCATGCCAAAGAACGTTCCTTGTCATCCAAAGGAGAAAAATTTTGACTCAAATCTCTTGCAAAATCATCTGCTAAATAGTGTTCTAAAAAGATTTGTAAATCCTTTACAGTCGAAAATAAACCAGCACTACCTGCATGTCTGCCCAGAAGACGAGCCTTGGGATCATGTACCATACCAGCCTCTACACCTCTAACTGTTGGAACAGCAAGCTCAACAGGACCAAACTGGGTTTCCTTCATTTCCCAAGGTTTCCAGACTTGCTCCTGTAAAATCACATCCAAGTCTTGATCAAAGATTCTTTCCAAGATAAAACCTAACAGCAAAAAATGGACATCCGAATAAAGAAAGGCTGGCTGACTTCGTCTATTGAGATGAAACATCGCTTCCTTTAATTCAGAAGCTGTTAAAAGATCACGATTGGGAATAAACGGATCAAGGTCTGTAGCGTGAGTCAAGAGCTGACGAATAGTGATGTCTGGATAATCACTCTCAGCTAAAAAATCTGTTACTGGTCTGTCAATATCTAATTGACCTCTTTCCCACAAGAAGGTGAAAACAGTACCTACCCCAACAACCTTGCTGACACTGGCCAGGTCATAAACTAGTCCTGCCTCAGTATGCAAGCCATACTCTGGATCACTCTGGCCTAAATAGAACTCCATCCATTGATTGTCCTTAAAATACGCAAAAGAGGCTCCGGGATAAATCCCTGCCTCGATTTGTTCTTCTATTTTTTTAATAATCTTGGTCCACTTCATACTTCTTCAAACCACAATTCAACATTATTTCTATCTTTACCAAGGAAGAATTTTTCAGACTTAGGAATAAAATATTCGGTAGACTCAAACTTCTGGCGCAGACTTGCTATGTCAAGTTCATTGACCAAGAACTTAAGCATAGATAAGTCCCAAGTAGCCGTATTGTCCACAGTCAAATCTTGACCCTGAGCTGGGATAAAATCAAGTGACGCCCCAATTTCAAATAGTTCCAAGAAACTTTCGACATCAGTTGGGAGATGTAATTCCATAGAAATCTCAAATTTACTTAAAGAAATTGACTCCAGATCTGTTTGAAATTCAGGCTTTTCTTCTACTTCTACTAGACTTTCTCTATCATTTTCTGCATGAATCAAAATCAAATCATCTTCTGGAGAGTAAATTTCAAAAGCGTAGCCATTTTGACCTTTATATAATCGATGGATCGAATCTGTTTTAGATAAGAGTCCTTCGATTTCCAAGGGATTTTCCACCTTAACAATCAATCTAGCTAGTTTTTTTCTTCCCTCTACCTTACGAGTACGCATGCTGGGAGCTTCTTCTAAAACCAGCTTTTCTAGACCTGTTTGGTCCCCTAGTGATAGAAAGGCTGATTCTTCTAACAAGGCCTTCATGCCAAGGGTTTCAATATAAAATGTTTCATTTAATTTTCTATTATTAACTTTTAAAGTAGGAATAATCCGTACAATTTGATTTACATTCATAAATTCCTCCAACTCTTTTATTTTAAAGGATTTTAGAATTTTTTACAAGATATTATGCTCAAATTTACCGATTTTTCGTAAAATTTTCATCTAAAAAACCGAGGCTTTCCTCGGTTTCAATTTCTTATAGGTAAAGGAATTTGAAGATAGCTACTGCCGCAATTGCTGCTGCGATAGGTGCTACTACTGGTACCCAAGAATACCACCATTTTGAATCACCTTTGTGCTCACCAAGAACTGATTTTGGAAGGAAAGCATGAAGGAGACGTGGTCCCAAGTCACGGGCTGGGTTCAAGGCAGGTCCTGTAGGTCCACCAAGTGATGTTACCAAGGCCATAACAAGGAATCCAAGTGCCAAGTGAGCAATTCCAAGACCAGATGTCATAAATGGTGCTACTTGTTCTTTAGCTTGGTCAAGAGCTGCTGTTACTTGCTCTTGAGGAATTGTTTGACCTTGAGTAGTTGCTTGTGCAACTTGAGCATTGATAGCAGCTTGTGCTTTTGATACTAGTTCAGCACCAAAGAAGTTTTTAGTCATACCAAGGGCTGCGAAGAAAAGAACAAATGAACCAACAAACTCATTTACAAAACCGTTAACAGTTGCTGCAAAGCGTGATTCTTTTGTACCTTGATCCAAACTTGAAATTGTTGAGAAAGTACCCAAGATATTGTTTGGATTTTCAGTTTTCAAGTAGTATGGGCGGTGTGTTGCCACAACCAAGGCTTGACCAAAGATAGCACCCAAAACTTGTGCGATGATATAAGGCGCAACTTGTGCCCAAGGGAAAAGACCGCTGATTGCAAGTCCAAGAGTGAAGGCTGGGTTGATGTGGTTTCCAGATACGTTACCAAACATCAAGGCTGGGATCATAACCCCCATACCATAACCAACAGCGATAACGAGCCAGCCACTTTGGTGACCTTTCGTACCTTTAAGTTCAACGTTGGCAACTGCACCATTTCCAAGAATGATCAAAATAGCAGTGGCCAAAAATTCAGTGGCATATTTAATTGCCCATGTGAAATCCATTTGATAGATTCTCCTTAAAATTTTTTAGACAATCCTTATTCTATCAATTTTTATATCTTTTAGCAACAGGTTTTCTAAAAGAATGTATGAGAAAGCGGTTTTATTTCTCTTATTAAAACAAAAGGATTAAGGAGATCCATTTCCTTAATCCGATAATTTCTTAAGCCTGACGCTGACCAAATTCCTCAATCATCTGCTCCATTTCTTGTCGACTCGGAGTTGTCAGCATATAAAGGTAATCTCCTTGAAGTTCCGCAAAGGCTGCTGGCATGATTTTTTTAACCTTAAACTGCTGAGTATATTTGGCAAGCAAGTCCTCCTCAGAATAGACATAGTGAGCATTTGCACGACGGGATGTAGCTAAACAATATTGAGGTTCAAATTCTGACGCTGGGAACTCTTCTCCTGCGACAATGGTTGCATAGCCACGATAGAGGTCCAAGGAATGAGCAAAGTTATAAACATCGATAGTGAAACCACCTGCAGGGCGGTTATTGTACTCAATGGCAATGTAATCATCCCCTTCACGGAAGAACTCGATATGGAAGAAGCGTTCTTTCATACCAAATTCTGTGACAATTGCCTCACCGTATTTACGTAATTTGGGATCCATATCCTTAAGAACGTAATAAGAATTGTCCATCTTGTACATCATGAGATCAAGCGGTGTATAGGCGTAGTCAAAAGTTGTTGAAAAGACAATCTTACCATCCTTGTCTACTAGACCGTCAAAGGTACAAATTTCACTGGAAGTGACAAATTTTTCAAAGAAATAAACGGTCGAATGGTCCCATTCTTGCTTGAAGTGATTAATATCGTCTTCTGTTTCAAGCTTAAAGGTGGCGGCTGCTCCTACTCCATTGTCAGGTTTGGCAATCATTGGAAGACCGATTTCGTTCACTGCTTGAACAACATCTGCTTCCGTCTTGATAACAGCTCCAGGGACCACAGGGACACCTGCTTTTTTGAAAAGCTTCTTCATTTCAGACTTAAATTTCGTCTTTTTGAGATCCTCTGGTTTGGCACCAAAAACATTAAATTGTTCTCTGAGTGTTGCATCCAGCTCTAGCCAATATTCATTGTGGGACTCGATGCGATCAATCGGGCCATGTTTATAAAAGAGAAAAGCAACAGCGCGCTTGACTTCGTCTACATTTTCAAGATTGTCAACACGGAAATACTCCGTCAGGCTATTGCGTAAAGGCTCATCCAATTGCTCGTATGGTTCTTGGCCAATCCCCAAGACGTTGATTCCTTTGTTAGCTAGTTCAATCGTAAACTGTTGAAAGTTTTGGGGATAGTAGGGAGAAATAACAAGGTAATTCATAGGCAACTCCTTTTATAGATACAGGTGTCCAAGAAAATAGGGCATTTGTTTGCGCCACCATTCCCAGTCGTGAGCGACATCATGTCCCCATTCAGCAAACCAGGCTGGGATTTGTTTCTGGTCAAAGGCTTCTTTGAGCTTGTAGAAAGATGGTAGACCATCTTGTTCCCAGGCACCAAGACCCGTACAAAGCACAATCTCCGCCTGACGGTAACGGTCAATAAACCAGCCGTCGTTCTGATTCCAGATATAATCTACTGGCGAATTTTGGTAAATAGCATCGTCATTGTAGTAATCGCCGACAAAGAAACGTGCGTCGTAAACACCGCTGAGAGCAATCACCTTGGTAAAGACATCTGGATGCTGGAGGAAAAAATTGAGTGCATGGTAGGCGCCCATCGAGCAACCTGTCGTCATCATGCCATCAAACCAACCTGTCTTATGCTTGATAAAAGGAATGGCCTCCTCAATCACGTAGCGTTCGTAGGCACGATGCATCTCCGCCTGGTCATGACTATTTTTCCAAGTAGCCAGCCAGCTCTCACTGTCAACACTGGAAAGAGTAAAGAACTGGACACGGCCTTCCTCGATAAAGGAAGCACAGGCATCTATCATACCAAAATCATAGTATTCGTTGTGACTGCCACCAGATGAAGCAAAAACAACAACTGGAATCCCAGCATGCCCATAACGGTTGAGATACATTTCACGGTTGAGGTGGCCACTCCAGTGGCTAAGGTTTTCAATATGCATTGGCTTTCTCCTTTCTTAACTTACCATTTCTCTGCAAAAAATCGGAGACAGTCTGGTAAATTTTCCGACCAAGGGATTTCACTGTGGATGGCACCAGACTGAACTTTCAAGATAAGATTACCCAGATGAACTCCCCCTGCTATCAAATCATGATAATAGCGAAGCGACGAGTCAATATAGGCTTGTTTGATATTGCCAGCCATCAAGGTCTTGTCTGTATCATCTGCTTCTTCTGTTCCTACATAGATGAAGATACGCTGATCAGGCGACAGTTTCTGGCGCTCGATATAGCGGTTAAAAGCTTCTTGATGGAGCCAGTTAGCAGATGAAAAGACCCCTAGGCATCCCATTTGGTCTTGGTATTCCAAACCGATAAATTGGGTAATATTTCCTCCTAGTGAGGAACCAATCATAGCCGTATGCTGGCGGTCAGCTTTGGTACGATAAGTTTCATCGATAAAAGGCTTGACCACCTCCATAACAAACTCGGCATACTCCACGCCCTTACCGCCAAATTGCTGTCCTGGGATAGGAGATTCTTGGAACTTCCATGCCGCATACTCATTCATCCGCCCCATACCATCATTATCAATAGCAACGACAATCATGCGACTGATATCAGGATTACGCTTAATAGCTGGGATAATCTTCCATGAATGACCAATGAAAGACTCCTTACTATAAAAAACATTTTGCCCGTCATGAAAGTAAACCACAGGATAGGAACGATCCGTGTCTTTCTCATAATCTTTAGGAAGAAGAACACGTACACGACGCTCCTTACCAGTGTAAGGAACCTTGAGTTTGTGTTCTTTCATTTTTAAATAAAAGTAGGATTGATTCATTGTCAGAAAACTCTCTATATTCAAAATTTTATCTCATTATATCACAATTATAGAAAAAAAGTTAGTTTTGCTTCCATTTTTGGAATTAAAAACTAACTTTTTCATTTACTTTTCTAAATTCTTTTGGATTTTCTGATTAGAGAAGATTGTCAATCAAGTCATCGACTTCATCTT
Source organism: uncultured Streptococcus sp. (assembly GCA_963545095.1). GTDB lineage: Bacteria > Bacillota > Bacilli > Lactobacillales > Streptococcaceae > Streptococcus. Next base: position 12,224 of record CAUUIG010000022.1, on the reverse strand, counting down.
TTTCAGTTTGAGGTGTAATCTCAGTAATCATAATCCCTGCTACTGCTCGCTCAACTAATCCCTTAACATCCATCCGTTTTTCATACTGCTCTGCATTCTTAATCTTAGGATTGGTCTTAGGACGGTCAGGTGCAAAAATCGTACAGCAGTCTTCAAAAGGCTGGATAGAAATATCAAAGGTATCGATTGCCTGAGCGATGTCAATGATTTCCAACTTGTCCATAGTAACCACAGGACGAATGACTGGAGTGCTGGTCACAGCGTTGATAGTCTGCATGCTTTCCAAGGTCTGGCTAGCTACTTGACCAAGACTTTCCCCATTGATGATAACTAAACCATTTCGTACCTCACGAATACGGTCAGTAATTCGCATCATAAAGCGACGTGTCAAGGTCATAAGGTAGGCTTCTGGAGCTTTAGCCTTGATTTCCTCTTGAATCTCTGTGAAAGGTACTTCAATAAACTGGATATTTCCACCAAACTTGGTCAATTTACGAGTCAAATCTTGGGCTTTTTTAAGGGCACCAGGACTCGTGTAAGGTGGGCTGGCAAAGTGAACTGCCTCAATATCTACCCCTCGTTTAAGAGCTAGATAACCTGCCACAGGTGAATCAATTCCTCCTGACAACATAAGCATGCCTTTACCAGAACTTCCCACAGGTAATCCTCCTGCTCCACGAAAGGTTTCATAGGAAATATAAGCTGCTTCCTCACGAATCTCAACCTGAAGATTGATATCTGGATTTTTCATCTGAGCTTTCACGTTTGGAATAGCCTTGAAAACAGCACTACCAAGAGTTTGATTGAGTTCACGACTATCAAGTTCAAAGGTGTGGTCGCTACGCTTACCAGTGATTTTAAAGGTCATCCCTTCCTTGTAAGTTTCTTTCATAATCTCTTGGACAGCAGATTTAAGAACTTCCACAGACTTTTCGACTTTATAAACGGGAGAAAAGTTTTGAATTCCAAATACTTGTTTGAGCGATTCTGCTACTGCGGTGTAATCAGCTCCATTGAGGTAAGCGTGGGCACGGTCGCGATCTGCAGTTACCTTAACTTGGGGATAGATAGACAAAACGTCTGAAATATTATTGCGAAGTTTATTGATGAAACGCATACGATTTTTATGTTTGGTTGACAATTCTCCGTAGCGAATCATAATTTCTGAATACTGCATAAATGCTCCTATCTTACTTTTCTAGTTTGGTTGTAAATTAATTTTAGCTTGGTCAAGAACTGCTCGACTTGACTCATATCATTTTCAAGGTCAAGACTCAGACGAACTGCTGAATGGGCCTTATCCTTATCCACTCCCATGGCAATCAAGGTGCCTGCAGGTTTCCCAGCCTTGGACGAACAAGCAGAGGTCGTTGAAATGAAAATATCATAGTCTTCAAAGGCGTGAACGATGACTTCACCACGAACACCCTTGATTCCAAAAGTCAGGATATGAGGGGCGAAGTCTTCCTCATCTGAAAAGACAAAAATATCAGGATAATCCAGAAGGGCTTGGCGAATCACTGCCTTCATCTGCCCAGTCTTGCTAGTAAAGAAATCTAGCTTTTCCATAGACAAACGAAGAGCCTTGGCTGTCGCTGCAATCCCTGCTACATTTTCAGTTGTCGAACGATAATCTCGCTCCTGACCACCACCTGTTAAAAGAGGCGTAATCCTCTTGCCAGACTTGATATAGACAAAACCAACACCTCGAACTCCGTGGAACTTGTGACTAGAGAAAGTCGCAAAATCCACTCGTTCTGTCAGATACTTTTCAGTCGGAATTTTAGAAAGTGCCTGAACCGCATCAACGTGGAAAGAAATAGTCGGCTTGTCTGCCAACAGTTCTGAAATAGCCTCAATAGGTTGGATAGAACCGATTTCATTATTCACAGCCATGATGGAAATGAGGGTCGTATCAGGTCGTATCAAATCTGCAAGCACCTCAACATCCACAAATCCTTTCTCATCAACTGGAGCAAAATCCACCTCAAAACCTTGAGATTTCAACCAAAGGGCGGATTCTTTGACTGCTGGATGTTCAATGGCTGATACGATGATGTGCTTGCCAAATTGAGCTTTTTCAAAGGCCACACCCTTGATGACCCAGTTATCCCCTTCTGTTCCACCAGAAGTAAAGAAGATTTCATCACTTTTCTTGCCGATTAAATCTGCAATCTGTTGGCGAGAAGCATCTAAGATTCGTGTTGCCTGGTCTCCCAAACGATGGAGACTAGATGGATTTCCTAAAATTTTTGAAGCCACCTGCATATAGGTTTCAAGGGCTTCAGGATAAGGCTTGGTCGTCGCCGAATTATCAAAGTAAATCATGTTTTCTCACGCTTTCTAAAATCACTCCTTCTATTGTATCATGAAACGGAGCTTGCGACAAGAAAGGGCAATTCCTCTTTTTTTAAGATTTTTTTAAAGAAATGCGGTATAATAAATTTTAATTAAAGGAGAGAATGTATGTCTAATTATCGTAGAACTTCAAAACCAAAAACAGAACATATCAAAAAGGGCTTTACGGTCTTTCAAAAAATCGTTGCGACTATCGGTAGTATCCTTGGCTTGATTACTGCAACTATCACTATCATGAACGCCTTGGATAATAACAAAAATACTAAAAAAGAACCTACGACAAGCCAGACGACAACCATTGTCAAAGAAATTCAAAAGGAATCCCCTAAGGAAAACACCAGTCCCAATAAGGAAAATAACACTTCTCAAGAAAAAACACAACAAGAAGAAACACCAAAATCCAGCGTTAAGGAAGAGAAAAAAGAAGAGCAGAAAACAGTAACTCAGAATTCCTCTACTCCTACTCCAAGTAAACCTGCCACTGAAAATGAAAAACAGCCCAATACTCCAACTTCAGAAAATAATACTCAATGAAAATCAAAGAGCAAACTAGGAAGCTAGCCGTAGGCAGTACTTGAGTACGGCAAGGCGAAGCTGACGTGGTTTGAATTTGATTTTCGAAGAGTATAAAAGTAATCAATAGCCAGTAAAATAGCTCCCTCCAAACTTGGAAAGAAGCTATTTTTTTATTGTTGCAAAACTTTTCTTGGTTTGGTACCTTCAGCCGGACCGATGACACCTGCCATTTCCAATTCTTCCATGAGACGGGTCGCACGGTTAAAGCCAACTGATAAACGACGCTGAATCATGGACGCACTGGCTTTCTGAGTTTCAATTACCAAAGCCTTGGCTTCTTCAAAAAGCGGATCTCCACCAGATTCACCACCTGAAAATTCTCCATCATTTTCAGAAACTTCTCCTGGATCAAAACTCTCATCGTAGTCTGCATCTGCCTGAGCCTTGATAAAGTTTACGATGCGCTCAACATCATCATCCGAGATAAAAGATCCTTGCAGACGAACTGGGTGGTTTTCATCAATCGGTTTAAAGAGCATATCTCCTCGACCAAGCAGCTTTTCTGCTCCATTTTCATCCAAAATCGTACGGGAGTCTGTCCCTGATGAAACCGCAAACGCTACACGAGATGGAACATTAGCCTTGATCAGACCAGAAATGACATCAACGGATGGACGCTGGGTTGCAAGAATCATGTGAATACCGGCAGCACGTGCCTTCTGCCCAAGACGAATGATAGCATCTTCCACTTCCTTGCTGGCCACCATCATGAGGTCAGCCAACTCATCCACAATCACGACAATCAAAGGAAGAGGTACTTGTTTGTACTCAGACTGGGCATTGAACTCTTCTACCTTGGCATTAAAGCCTGCAATATTACGGACTCCTACCTTGGCAAAGAGTTCATAACGATTTTCCATTTCATCCACAACCTTTTGCAGGGCCTTGCTGGCCTTACGTGGATTGGTCACAACTGGAATCAAGAGATGGGGAATATCATTGTAAACAGACAACTCAACCATCTTGGGATCGACCATCATAAATTTAACTTGATCTGGTCTCGCCTTCATGAGAATGCTAGCGATAATACCGTTAACTGCTACTGACTTACCTGAACCCGTCGAACCTGCGACTAGCAAGTGGGGCATTTTAGAAAGGTCAAAAGCTCTTGCGGTGCCATTAACAGCCTTCCCTAAAGGAATTTCCAAGAGATTTTCTGCTTTCGTTTGAGATTGTTCCCATAGTTCGCGGAAGGATACAGTCGCAATCTCAGAGTTAGGCACTTCGATTCCAACTAGGGATTTCCCAGGGATTGGAGCTTCGATTCGAACATCCTTAGCAGCCAGTGCAAGTGCTAAGTCATCTGCTAGATTGGAAATGCGGTTGACCCTTACACCAACGGCTGGCTTGACTTCATACTTGGTCACTGATGGCCCAATTTCAGCCCGTTCAACCGTTACCTTGATACCAAAGCTAGCAAAGGTTTCTTCTAGGATTTTGATATTTTCTCGGACGATTTTCTTCTCTTTAGACTGGTCCTTGGGTTTATCTGGGGCAAAGAGTTGTAAGCTTGGAAGTTTGTATTCAAGAGCCTCCTTGGCTGAAAAATCGACCTGAACATCTTCATCATCAGAGCCATCCTCCTGTTCAGGAAATTCAAGTCCAGCTTGAGGTAGGATGATTTCTGGTTCCACCCACTCCTCTTCTGGAATAGTTGGAAGCTCCTGAATAGCTTCCTCTATCAGAATTTCACCCGTTTCCATATCAACAGGAGGCAAATCAAGTAAGGCTTTCTCAGCCTCTTCTTTTTCTAATCTAGCCTCTTCCTCAGCCTTATGGCGAGCTTTTTCTTCTTGTTTGACAAAGCGTTCCTCTTTTCGACGCTCATGCCCTTCTCGCCATTTGGCAAATCCTCTACTGAAGAATTCAGCAATATCGTAAACAGACCAAGGACTGATCAGAAGAGAACCCACTAAAATCAAGATAACTCCAATAAAGTAAGTGCCGATATTTGAGAAGAGAAAGGCGGTTGGCATATAAAGAGCGACCCCAATCAAGCCTCCACCAGCAAAACTGGTCGTTCGAAAACCAGTCAAATCCGTCACAACCTGAGCCATGGTCCCTTTTAGGACCGACTTGTCCAAACCATATTTCCAAACTAAATAGGCCTCAAAAATCAGGAGCAAGCCTGCAAATATGGTGAAAAAGCCAGATAAGAGGCCTTCCTGTTTTCGTATCCACTTGAAAAAGAAGAGATAGATCAAGAGGGTAACTATTGCCAGATAGGCTAGGCTGCCCACCAGCAAGCGAATTAAATTGTAAAGGGTTATACCTGCAGCCCCTAATTTGAAGGCTGCAAAAATCAATAAAATCGCGATTCCTAGCGAAATCAACATCCGTTGAATCGCTTCTTTTCTTTCGAGTTCTGCTTTAGACGGTCTCCGTCTTGTTTTACTTGTATTATTGTTTGCCATTCTTCTATTATACCATATTTCACAGATATTTCGAAAAAGGTCAATATTCTCCTTAGATAGTTCAGTATTAAGAGATTCAAATAAATTTTTCTTATCCATAGTTTCCCTCTCTAAGCAATTTCAGAACATCTTTTTAATAGCCTTTATGATTCAGATGACTGTTCATCAAAAAAAGAAGATATGAAAAATTTAGAAATTTTGATATAATAGAACTATCAAAAAGTAAAGGAATGATTGGTATGAACGCAATCACAGCTCACAGCTCACAGCTCACAGCTCACAGCTCACAGCTCACAGCTCACAGCTCACGCTGATTATGTAATCAAGCGTATTTTTTGTCAAGCCCTAAAACAGACTTTTTCACATTTTTGTGAGAAGGTCTTTTCTGTTGTTTCTCAACTCAATGAGTTGATTGTTGGAGGTGTAAAATGGCTCCTCTAGCTATTGATAGAAGTTGGCAATCTGGAAATGAAAGAGCTGACAATTTATTTTTCTGGAGAAATTTCGGTTTTGATGAAAAAGATATTTTAATCGAAAATACTGATGGTATCATTAACGGAGCTCTGTTTGAATTTAAAAATAGCATTGCTGATCTTAATGCTGTGCTTGTTCAAGCTATCCACTATCTGTCTAAATTAAGGATAAAAGGTGGTATTCCTATACCAAGCAAAATCGTTTTAGTTGATATTAATAAAAATCGTGCTAGTGTTTATGATGCAACTCAATATCGTTTAGAAATTTTACAAAATTATACGAATAGTGCATCAAAAAATGTAAATCAGACCACTTTAAAAAATGCTACTAATCCTGAAAAAGTAATTGAATTTGATGTTCTTCAACCAAAAAGCCCTAAAAATCGTGAATTGTGTGAATTATTCCAAATAGACGAGTATCAAAAGTTTGAAATTGATTTTCCAAACATTTTAGGGTGGGCGAACTATATATACCGTCACGATAAAACAACAACAAAATCTCAAATGTTTGAGATACTCAAACAACCATCTAATTCAATAGTCGAAAACTATATCTTACCTTGGTGTGGAGACGAAAGCGATTTTGACACCGTGATGGACGCATTAAATGACCCCGCAAATAGAAAAGATTTAGGAGCATTTTATACACCACTACCTTATGTTAAAGAAGCAACTAAACTTGTTCGTCAAGCTATTAGCAATCTTCCTAAAGGCATGGACTATGTTATTTTGGACAGATGTGCTGGTACAGGAGCATTAGAACATTATTTAACCGAAGAAGAGTTAAGCCATGTTATCTTGAATACTTATGAAATAAAAGAATGGCTTGTTTTGTATAACAAATATATTGGGAAGGTCCGGGCTATCATACCACCACTTTCAATGGTACAAGAAAACAAGGGGAACTTAGTAACAGGTGGGGATGCTTTAGCAGAAGAGTTTTTATCAATTCCAATGGAAACAGATGGAAAACATAATACATTACAAGAAGTCATAGATGACAAAAATGTTGCGATTATTGGTTTTGAAAATCCCCCTTATTCTAGCGAATTAGCCCGTGCTCAAGAAGGAAATGTTAAATCGATAGATAAATTTAGCTATATAAGGAAATTGATGTCCGATGAATTTGTTGGTGATAGTAACCATGCAAAAGATTTGCTAAATCAATTCGTTTGGTCTTTTGAAAAATACTTTATGAGAGATGAAAACGACTATTATATTTTATTTGCTCCTGTTAAGTATTGGAAATCAGTTGGTTTAATGCAAAAAATCTTTATTAATGGTTTTCTAGCAAACAGAGGGAACTTTAAAGCACAAGAAAGTTCCGTTTTGGTAGCACTTTGGAAAAACGATCAAGATAACGAAACTGAAAGTATTACTGTAACTGCTAAAGAAATATGGAGAGATAATAAAAAATGGGGAACTGGGAAAGGAGCAGCAGTCATTGATGTACCTGAGGATGCTATTCTTAAAGATGTGAAGCATGTCACTATAAAAAAAGTATACAAAACGCTAGGAGAATACTATTCTAAAAAGTTAAAAACAGATGTGTTATCTAAAATTGCTACTGGCTACGATGGTAAAGAAGTGCCATTAAAAAGCTATGGAAAACCTGTTTATAATGACAATATTTTAGCGGTTATAGAAGCCAGTGGTTTTGGTACTACTCCGCAGGACATAAGAATGACTAGAATTGCTATTTATCATGGACGAGGTAGTCAAGTTAGAACGAATAATTACGCAGAGCAAACTGCTTTATTTGTTGCCAAGCAATACCCTCAAAAAAACTGGTATGAAAGGGATATTTACTATACAACTGCTGATAAAGGGGATTTGTATACAGAGGATACAGATTTTCTTAGAAAAGCTACATTATGGACTTGTATCTCTCAAAAAAATCATTGTTTGAGCTTTGATGGTTCTGATGGAAAGTTTTATAGTAACGAAATGTGCCTAGATAAGAACTCTCTAGTTCGTAAAGAATTGGTCGAACAAGAAAAATATGGAAAACTTGATAGAGCTGACTTAATGTTGCTAGGTGTCTTCGATGAATTACTTGAACTAGCTAAAAATACTCAAGAATATAATCCAAAATACAATTATGGTACTTATCAAATTGAATTGGACATAAATACATCATACAAAGATGGTAATGATAAAAAGATATTCAACAATGAAAAAGTTAACACTAAACTAAAAGAACTTAAAACAAGGTTAGCTGAATACTACGAAAATGAGCTTGAAAGTAAATTATTTGAGTATGAACTATTGAAATAGTGAGAAGACGATTTCCAAACGGAAATCGTCTTTTTCGATATTGTTGAAATACTACATTTTGTGGTTGGTTTAAACTGGTATATAGTTCCCTTTTATTTAACTGTTTGTGGTTTGCGTAGGTAACCATAGACCACACCACTCACGATTGCTCCTACCAAGACAGAAACGAGGTAAAGAAGAGCATTTGAAGTAAGGGCAATCACGAAGATTCCTCCGTGTGGCGCCATGAGTTTGATACCAGTAAGAGCAACGAGGCCACCTGCTACTGCTGAACCAAGGATGAAGCTTGGAATCGCACGAGCTGGGTCAGCGGCACCAAATGGAATCGCTCCCTCAGTGATAAATGACAAGCCCATGATGATGTTTGTCAAACCAGAGTTACGTTCTTCCTTAGTAAATTTATCTTTGAAAAGAAGAGTTGCGACAAAGATTGCAAGTGGTGGCACCATTCCTCCAGCCATAACTGCTGCCATGGCTACAGAACCACCTGAAGAAACAGTCGCTGCAAGCGTACCTGTACCAAATACATAAGCTGCTTTGTTAACTGGTCCACCCATGTCAACAGCCATCATTCCTCCAAGAACGATACCAAGAAGGACAGCTGAACCTCCTCCAAGACCGCCTAGGAAGTCATTCATAGCAGTGTTGATTGCTGCCATTGGGATGTTAACAGCTAGCATGACAAATCCAGTCAAGATTGTTCCAAGAAGTGGCAAGAGAAGAATTGATTTAGCACCTTCAAGTGAACGAGGAACTTTAACGTATTTCTTGATAGCAAGAACCAAGGCACCTGCGATAAATCCACCCACAAGGGCACCTAGGAAACCAGATGAGACACCTGCAAGAGTTGAAGTTGCTTCACCACCTGCTGCATAAGGGATTTTACCAAAGGCAAAACCTTCTTTGGCAATAGCACCAGCCACGAAACCTGCTACCAAACCTGGTTTTTCAGCGATAGAGTAGGCAACATAACCTGCAAAAACTGGAAGCATCAAACCAAAGGCTGCACCACCAATTTTCATGAACATAGAAGCTAACTCATGGTAAGAACCAAGATTGCCAAGATTTTCATTTGGAACACCCAAAGCACCATCAATCAAGAAGGCAAGGGCAATCATGATACCACCACCGATAACGAATGGCAACATTTGAGATACACCACTCATCAAGTGTTTGTAGAAGGCACCACCAAGGCTTTGTTTTTCGTTAGAGACTGTTGCAGCTTTTGCACCATTAGCGGCACGGTAGACTTCCGCATCTCCTGAAAGAGCCAAGTTGATCAATTCTTCTGTCTTACGGATCCCGTCAGCCACTGGACGATTGATCAACGGTTTACCATCGAAACGATCCATCTCAACAGCCTTGTCTGCTGCGATGATAACAGCTTTAGCCTTACGGATGTCCTCTGTAGTTAGTTGGTTACCAACACCACTAGCACCGTTGGTTTCAACCTTAATGCCAACACCCATTTCAGCAGCCACTTTTTGAAGGGCTTCTTGGGCCATGTAAGTGTGGGCAATACCTGTTGTACAAGCTGTAACAGCCACGATAAAGTCACCAGATTCATTGGCAGGCGCTTGAACAGGATCTTCAGTTTTTTCTGAAGCTTGGTCAAAAAGCTCAATGACTTGGTCAGCTGATGTTGCTTGACGAAGTTTGTCAGCAAAACCGTCTTTCATCAAGTATTGAGACAATTCTGCCAAGGCTGCCAAGTGAGTATCATTGGCACCTTCTGGAGCCGCAATCATGAAGAAGAGGTCAGTTGCTTGTCCATCCAAGCTCTCATAATCAACACCCTTATTTGACTTGGCAAAGAGAACTGTCGCTTCTTTTACAGCAGCGTTTTTGCTGTGAGGCATTGCGATACCATCACCCAAACCTGTAGAAGTCAAAGCTTCACGCGCCAAAATGCCTTCTTTAAAGGTTTCAAAATCTGTCACATAACCGTGGTCTGTCAAACTTTTAATCATCTCGTCGATGACAGCTGTTTTTTCAGTTGCTTGCAAATCCAGCAACATAACATCTTTTCTCAATAGGTCTTGAATTTTCATCGTTTTTCTACCTCAACTTTTTCATATGTTTCTTTAATAAATTCCGCTGTTGCCAAGTCATCTGAGAAGGTCGTTGCCGTTCCACAAGCTACTCCCCATTTGAAAGCTTCTACTGCATCTTTTGCTTTGACAAATTCACCTGTAAATCCAGCAACCATAGAATCACCAGCTCCAACTGAATTTTTGACTGTTCCCTTGATTGGTTTAGCAAAGTAAGCTCCCTCAGATGTGACAAGAAGGGCACCATCCCCAGCCATAGAGATAATGACGTTTTGAGCACCTTTAGACAGTAACTCACGAGCGTATTTCTCAATTTGCTCTAAACTTTCGAGTTTAACCCCAAAAATTGCTCCAAGTTCATGATTGTTTGGTTTGACCAAAAGTGGCTGGTAGTCCAAACTATCAATCAAGGTCTGTCCTTCAAAGTCACAAACGACTTGCGCACCAGTCTTGCGTGTCAATGCAATCAAATCCTTGTAGATAACATTTCCTAGGTTTTTAGCACTTGAACCAGCAAAGACAACTGTATCTTCTGCTGTTAGACTTGAAAGAATGACTTTTAACTCTTCAAGTTGTTCGGGCTCAACATTTGGACCCGTTCCGTTGATTTCTGTTTCTTGGTCTGCTTTGATTTTAACATTGATACGAGTATCTTCTGCCACTTGGACAAAACGTGTCTCGATTTCCTCTTCTGCCAAAGTATCTGTGATAAATTTACCAGTAAAACCTCCGATAAATCCAGTCGCTGTATTTGGAATACCCAAGCGTTTCAAGACACGACTGACATTGATTCCTTTCCCACCAGCAAACTTATCATCACTGTCCATACGATTGACACTACCGACTTGGACTTGGTCCAAACGAACGATATAGTCAATGGATGGATTGAGTGTGACTGTATAAATCATACTTCTATTACCTCCGTTTTCTCCTTAATAGCCTGCAAGAGCTCATGCCCTTGACTTGTGATAACAATAGCTCGTTTGAGTGGTGCTACCTTGGCAAAGCAAGTTTGTCCAATTTTTGACGAATCCACCAAGACATAAGTCTGTTTGGCATTCTCCAAAATAGCTCGCTTCACAGCTCCCTCCTCCATATCAGGAGTCGTATAATAGCCATCATCCACACCATTCATCCCGATAAAGGCACGGTCAAAGTGCAATTGGTTAATCTGGTTAAGAGCAACTCCCCCGATGCTAGCATCTGTCGCCATCTTGACACTTCCTCCAACCATGACAGTTGGAATCTGCTTTTCAACCAACTGTGCGACATGGTGAATCGAATTTGTCACAACAGTAATATTCTTATTGACCAATTCATGGATCAAAAAAGCAGTTGTTGTTCCAGCATCAATAAAGATGACATCTTGTTCCTTGATGAGAGAGGCCGCCTTCTGAGCTAGCAACTTCTTCTCTTGAAGGTTTTTGACAGATTTTTCTTGAATGGTTTCTTCTTCCTGCAAGGAATGGGGCAATTCTGCTCCACCATGCACGCGACGAAGCTTGTTTTCCGCTTCCAACTCATCCAAATCTCTTCGAACCGTTGATTCTGACGTTTCTAGCAAACTAACTAATTTTTCTAGAGAAACTACATGATGTTGATTTAACTCCTCTAAAATCAGTTGCTTCCGCTCTGTTTTTAACACCGAATCACCTCCTGTTATCGTTTACACTATTCATTCTATCACACTTTCTTTCAAAGTCAAGCATTTTTTATCATTTTCTTTCAAATTCTGTCATTTATTCTTATTTCCAGAATTTTTATTGCAAGATAAGAGCCTTTATGGTAGACTATTTGAGTAAGTATTGGAAGATTACTCAAGAGGCTTAAGAGGCCGTGTTGGAAACGCGGTAGGCGTGTAACAGCGTGCGTGGGTTCGAATCCCATGTCTTCCGTGGAAAAGAAAAATTATTTCTAGGATGCAACAAATGTTGTATCCTTTTTTTATCGCTTTTTTAAAAAGAGGGTCTGTTTTAGGGTCTCCCTTTTTTACAAAAGAATGCCAAGGAATACCAAAGAAAAAAACAAAAAACGTTGATTTAACAACGTTTTACCAAGGAATGCAAAAGAATGCC
>CAUUIG010000021.1:0-20145 GCA_963545095.1 uncultured Streptococcus sp. | reverse complement strand
CGGGATATAAAGAATACAATCACCTTCACGCCTTAAATAAACGTATTCTACAGTATGGACTTTCTATTCAAGCATTAGACAATAACCCCGCTCGTGATATTGTCATTCCTAGAAAGATAACCAGAGATAAACAAGAAATTAAATACTTTCAAGATCAGGAACTTAAAAACTTCCTCTCCTATCTCGATAACCTAGAAAATACCTTTATCAATTTTTATGATACCGTGCTTTATAAGACACTCCTAGCTACTGGACTGCGCATCCGTGAATGTCTGGCCCTGGAATGGTCTGATATTGACCTGCAGAACGGAACAATCGATATTAACAAAACACTCAACATTTTAAACCAGGTAAACACTCCTAAGACAAAATCAAGCTATAGAGTTTTAGATATCGATCATAAAACAGTGCTCATGCTTCGTCTCTACCGAGCAAGACAAGCGGAAAACGGTAGAAACATTGGCTTAACCTATGAGAAAGTGTTCTCTGATAGCTTTGACAACTATGTCAATACTCGAAAGGTTGATTATCGCCTACATAAGCACTTAAAAAACGCTAACTGTACTGATTTAGGCTTTCATGCTTTCCGACATACTCACGCTAGTATCTTGCTTAATGCCGGACTACCATACAAGGAAATACAGACACGGCTTGGCCATGCAAAAATATCTGTAACTATGGACACTTACAGCCATTTATCAAAAGAGAACCAAAAAAGAGCAGTCTCATTCTTTGAAACTGCCCTCGAAAAAATAAAAAGTTCTTAAAAAAGTCCACAAAATAAAAAAACCTATACATAAAACCCTTATGTATCAACGATTATAGAATGATTTCGGTATAATTGACTATTATACCGAAATTTTCTCATTTTTAAAAGAAAAAGGGCGCTGGTAAAGGATAATCTTCACCAACTCCCTATTTTTCTACTTATCTAAGCCTAATTCTGCCAAGATTTGACGTTTGTAGGCAATCTTTTGGACTTCCTTGTCCTCGTCTTCAGACCAATCTAGTTTAATTTCTGAAACAATCTGCCCAGGGCGATTTTTCAAGATATAGATGCGGTCGCTGAGATTGAGGGCCTCCTCGATACTATGCGTGATGATCAAGGTTGTTAGCTGCAACTGCTTGTGAATCTCAAGGTACCAAGTGTGTAGTTCCATCTTGGTCATCTCATCCAAGGCGCTAAAGGCTTCATCTAAGAGAAAGAGCTTGTGCCCGAAAAGATAGGTACGGAGTAAGGCTACACGCTGGCGCATCCCACCACTGAGTTCATGAGAGTATTTATCTCTTACAGCTGTCAACTGGAAGGTCGCAAGAATTTCATCCGCGCGAGCAATAGCTTCAGCCTTATCCACCTTTTGAATCAAGAGGGGCAGAATGATATTACCAAGCACGGTCTTGTGCTCCAAGAGCAAGTCCTTTTGCAACATATAACTCACGCGCCCCTTGGGATTCTCCTCACCGTCAAGGACAATTCTCCCTGACTGGACTTCTAAAATCCCAGCGATTAGATTAAATAGGGTGGTTTTTCCAACACCACTTGGGCCCAGAATAGAAACCACTTCACCTGAAGTGACTTTCAGATTGATGTCCTCTAAAATTTTCTCCTCGCCATAAGCATAACTGACATGTTCTAGTCTAATTTCTGTCATTATTTCACAAATTCGTTGGTGAAGCCTTTGTCTGTCAAGTCTTCTTTAAGGATACCATTTTCTTTATCCCATTTGTAGAAGGCATTCCAGCGAGCTGCATCAAATTGACCCCATTTTTCCTTGTCGCTTGCGTATTCTTTTGACAAGTATTTTTGAGATTCGATGACAAAGTCACGTTTTTCTTGAAGTTCAGGTGCATTCTTGATGAGAATATCAGCTGCTTCTTCTGGATGCTCCATAGCATATTGGTAACCTTTTTTGATGGCTTGGATAACTTTACGTGCTTCTTCTTTGTTATCTTTCAAATAGTCGTTGTTAGCAATGATGACTGGTGAGTAGTAGTCAAATTCTTTAACGTAGTCTTTCAAATACATGAAGTTAGCATCTACACCTTGAGATTTAGCAAGGATACCATCCCATCCGTAGTAGATCCATGCAGTATCAAATACTCCATTAGCAATCGGTGTGATTGAGTTTGAGTCGTTGTTTGGTACTTTTTCGACTTTCTCAAAGTCTCCACCTTGTGATTCTACCAAAGTTTTCAACATAGCAAGTTCAGTTGGGTCATTCCAAGTTCCGTATTTCTTGCCAACTAAGTCTTTTGGACTGCTTACATTGTCAGATTTACGAGAAATGATTCCTGATGTATTGTGCTCTACGATAGCTGCAACGGCAGTGATTCCTGCCCCTTTTTCCAATTTCTTAGCCATATAGTCTTGGAAATACACTGCAAATGGTGCCTTACCATTAATAACCAAGTCAGAAGAACTTTCTTCTGGTGGTAATTTCAAGTCAACATCCACTCCAGCTTCTTTGAAATAACCTTTTTCCTTAGCAACATAAAGCCCTGTGTGGTTGGTATTTGGTGTCCAGTCTAGGATAAAGTCAATTTTCTTGAGTTCTGCTTCTTTGTTGTCCTTAGAAGCAGTTCCTTGACCACAGGCTACAAGCACAACAGCTACAAGAGCTGTCACAAGCGTTAAAAACACTTTCCATGTTTTTTTCATTTTGATTTCCTCTTTTCTTTTTTGAAACATTCTAATTCTACGAACGTTTCCATTTAATAACATATTTTTCACTAATATCGACCAACTTCATACCGAGAAGGCTGATAATCGATACCAGAATAATAATAGCGAACATGGTATCATACTGAAACAGTTTCTTGGACTGAATCATATAAACACCAAGACCCTCAAAGCCTCCCAACCACTCAGATACCACTGTTGTGATAAAAGCGTAGGAGACACTGACCCTCAGACCTGCATAAAAGTAAGGCAGACTGACTGGGATTTTAAAATGCCACAGGATTTGCCAAGGCTTGGCCCGCATCAGACTAAACAAGGTCAGCATATCCTTGTCACAATGCCTAAAACCGTCCAAAATGCTGACGATGATAGGAAAGGTTGTCGTCAAGATAATCAAGACAATCTTGGGCAAAATCCCATAACCGAGCCACAAGACCAGGATAGGAGCTATGGCAATAGTCGGGATAGTCTGAACAACCACCATCATAGGGTAAATCAAGTCATTGAGCCAAGTCAAACTATCCATAAGTACAGCCATGAGACAGGCAATCAAGACTCCCAAAATCAGTCCCAATAAAGCCACTCTCAAGGTCGCCCAGCTATGGTGCCAGAGAAATTCTCTATCACGAACAAAGGCCTGGAGAATTTCAAGAGGTGTCGGCAGGATAAACTTGGGGAGAAGTTTAAGAAAACCTGCTAACTGCCAGATGGACAAGACTCCTAGAAAACCCAATAGACTAATGTGTCGTCTCAGTATACTTTTCAAGTTTCTCATCAATACTTAAAATCTCTCCTACATTTATTTTGACATTGGCAAAGACATTGTCTGCCTCATTCCCTGCTACTTCCAGCGCTTCTTTGAGAATGCGCATAAGCTCATCAAACTCCCCTTCCAAGACCGTTTCAAATGGTGTCACCACCATGGTCACTTCTTGAGCTTGCAGATAAGCAATGACTTGATCGATAACAGCAATCCGATCAATCCCCTGCGATAGGGGTAAAACTTGCAAGGCAATGCTTGCTTTCATAAAAACCTCCTCTTCTCATTTTCCTTTGACAAAAAGAAAAACCTTTACCATACATGGAAAAGGTGCAGAACTAGACTAAGTATCGTTCCCTACGCTGGCATTACCCAGATCAGGTGCGGTCGAAGTTTAACACTTCCTCTCAGACTGTACACAGACTCCCATATATTATATGGACATATGATAGCGCAAAACAAAAAAAATGTCAAGGAAACTGCTTACAGAAAAACATAAAAAGAGTTTGAAAACAAGTGCTTCAAACTCTACATAACTTTTTTATTTAGCCTCGTACCAGGTTGCTCTTTCATTCTCATCTGCGATGAGGGGAACACTGAGTTGAATGGCTTCTTCCATGGTTTGTTTGACCAATTTTTTCATCTCTGCCAATTCAGAATTAGGAACTTCAAGGACGATTTCATCGTGCACTTGCAGAAGCATCTTGGTCTGATAACCACCTTCAACTAGAGCCTTGTCTAGCTGAATCAAATCCTTGTCCCCACTGACAATGGTAATATCAAAACCATCCTGCTCAGCTAGTTTATCCAGTGTCCCAATGATATCATCCGCCTCATACTGAGCCAGCTCATAGTGACGAATCTCCATATGATCCAACAACTCACGAATGAAGGGAAATTGCTCACGAAACTCATCAGGTGTCTTAGCCCGACCACCCTTATAGTCCGCATACATCTCTGTACGGAAGGTTGTCTTTCCCGCATCAAAAGCCACCAAAATATGACTGGGTTCAACCCGCTCCAACAAATGACTCAACATCAACTGGAAGCCATAAATCGCATTGGTATGCAAACCAGCCGCATTCTTAAAACGGTCCAACTGCTGATAGAGCGCAAAAAACGCCCGAAAAGCAACAGAAGACCCATCAATCAATAATAATTTTTTCTTATCCATACACCCATTATAAAGGAAAGCACCAAAAAATACCATTGGGAAGAGTTCCCTGAGAGAAACTAAGATAATATTAAAAAGAGAAGGAAGTTATTCCCTCTCTTTCAAGCTACAAAAATAAATTAGTTTTTACGTTTCACAAATGGAATAGCACCAAGGAACAATCCAAGGAATCCTAATGATGCAACTGCAACATTATCTTTACCACCAGTATTTGGAAGTTCTTTTTTATCTTCTACTTTTGCTGCTGGTGCTTGATAAGTATTATCCTTGTTAGTACCTGCTGTTGTAAGAGTATATTCTGGAACTTCATTAATTGCTGGTGCACCTGTTTCTGCATACGCTGGAATTTCGTTAATTGCTGGTGCACCTGTTTCTGCATATGCTGGAACTTCGTTAATTGCTGGTGCGCCTGTTTCTCCGTATGCTGGAACATTGTTTACAGCTGGTGCACCTGCTTCTCCGTATGCTGGAACATTGTTCACTACAAGGTCTTCACCATTTGTAGATAAAGGTCCAGTATACTCAGGAATCTCTGCTTTAAGAGCTTCCACAGCTTCTCCGTTTTCATTTACAGGAGTATTAGTAGCTAGTGGGCCTTTATAGTCAGGAGTATCTGCTTTAGGAGCATCTACAGCTTCTCCATTCTCAGAAACTGGAATATCAGTAGCTAGCGGACCAGTATGCTCAGGAGCATCGGCTACAGTAGGAGGTGTTGCATCATTTACCCCACCATTGAAATCAGATCCATTATCTCCAGAAGGAGAGTCACCAGGATTCACACCACCATTAAATCCTGGAGCGTTAGGAGCACTTGGAACTTGGTCAGGTTGTTTAGCATCATCAGAAGGTGCATCACTAGGATTTACACCACCACTAAAGTCTTTCGATTCATCACCCTTAGGAACTTCTTTTAAGTTTTCGATGTAACCTAAAGTTGCGTTGTAATTCTCAGTTAGTTTGGCAATTGCATCGTCGTCCTCTTGAGCCAATTCGTTCACTTCGTCAAAATCAGTTTTGGCTTCATCACTAGCTGATTTAGCAGAAGCAACTGAAGCTTCTAGTTTAGTTACAGCATCTTGCAATCCATCTTGGATAGCTTGATCCGCATTGTTTTTCTTAGCAGTTTCAAGAGCAGTTTTAGTTTTTTCTAAAGTTTCTTTTTGTTTATCTAACGCAGCATTCTTCTCTTCTACTACCTTAGCTTTTTCAGCAACATCAGCTTTATCTTCCTCAGCTTCGTTAGTTAATTTTTTAATTTTTTCAGCTAAATCATCAGCAATGTCTGTAAGTTTTTTAACAATTGGTTTAGAAGCTTCTTTTTTAGCTGCTTCTTCAATTTTTTTAGTTTCTTCAGCAGTTAATTCTTTAGTTTTATAAGCTTCAGGAGCTTTATCTTTTGTGTTGGCATCGTTGAGAAATTCATCTACAGCTTGAGTAGCTGTAAGAACTCCATCTTCAATCGCTTTTAGTAAAACTTCTTTACCGATTTCAGCTTTTGCTTCTTCGATAGCTTTCGCTTTATCTTCTGGCTTGATGCTAGCATCCTTGTTGACTTTATCTTCAGCTTTTTTTTCAAGTTGCTCTAAAGCACCTTTCAAAGCTTCTAAGTTATCTGCTTCTTCTTTTTTAGCGTCTTCTTCTTTTTTAACTTCTTCTTCAACTTTAGCTTTTGCTTTAGCTGCTTCTTCTTTAGCCTTAGCTAATTCAGCTTCTGCATCAGCTTTAGCTTTGTCTGCTTCTGCTTTTGCAGTCTCAGTAGCAGTTACATCAGCAGCTTCTTTTTTAGCTTTAGTCGTAGCTTCTTCTACTTTTTTAGCTTCTTCAGCAACTTTCTTCTCTAATTCAGCAACTTTAGCATCAGCCTCTGCTTTAGCTTTAGCAGCTTTTTCAGCTTCTGTTGGTTCTGCTTCTTCCTCTGGAGTTTCTTCTGCTGGTTTAGCTGGTTCTGCAGCTTCTTTTGCTTCTGCTTTTTTTACTTCTTCAAGAAGATTATCACGTTTTTCAGTTAAATCTTGAATTTCAGCTGCAGCAGCTTGAATTTTTTCATCAGCTTCATCAAATTCAGACTTCGCAGTATCACGTTCTTTTTCAATCGCAGTTACAGCTTTTTCTAACGGTGCTGTGATATCTTCAGCAAATCCATTATCTTTAGCGGATTTAAGAGCTTCTTTTGCTTCTTTTAAAGTATCTTCCTGTTTTTTTAGTGTTTCAGCTTTCTTTTCAGCATCAGCTTTTAATTGCTCAGCATCATCCGTTAAGTTTTCAATTGTTTCAGTTAAATCATCAGCCTTGTCTTGCAATTTTTCTGATTCAGGACGAGCAGCATCCGCTGCTTCACCTTCTTCAATTCCCGCTTGCACCTCTTCAGGAAGCTTATCCTTAGATACAGGAGTTTCTGTTTTGATTGTTGGATTAGTATCTTGTGCTTTTTCAGCATCATCTGCTAACTCAGCAAGAATATCAGAAGCATTTAATTCACCAGACTCAACAGCCTTTAATAATTCTTCTTTTGCTTTTTTGTCAAGCAATTCGTTATCAGGAATTTGTTTCAAAGCTTCAGTTAAAGCTTCTTTTGCTTCTGCTTCTTCTTTTGCAGCGGCTTCTTCTTTTGTGGCTTCTTCTTTTGCTTTAGAGTCAGCTTTAGCAGCTTCTTCTTTTGCTTTAGCTAATTCATCGTCAGCCGTTTTCTTAGCTTCTTCAGCTTTAGTTTTTGTAGCATCAGCCTCAGCAGCTTCTTTTTTCTCTGTTTCAAGTTTAGTAGCTGCATCAGTTGCTGTAGTAGTTGTTCTATCTACTTTAGATTGAGCTTCATCAACTTTAGCGTTAGCTTCTTTTTCAGCTTCCTTGGCTTTTTCAACCTCAGTTTTTGGTGTTTCAGCCGCAGGTGTAGGCTTAGTTTCTCCAGTAGGTTGAGCAGCTGTAGGTTTGTCATCAGCTTTCACAACTGACGGTTGAGATGCAACAAATGTAGCACCTAAAACAGTCACACTAGCCAAACTGGTTAAAATCATTTTCTTTTTGTTCATTTTTAAAACACCCCTTTTTGGAATCATATTTTCTTCATATTATAACTCTTTGACATATATTAATCAAGCGATATATTAAGTATGTTCAAAAAATATGTTTATATCGACTAGTAAAGAGTGAAATCGATATAAACATATTTTAAATTACTTAATACTACGGAAACCTAGATAAGCAATAAATTCTTTATTAAAGAATTTATCCCATGAAAATAGTTAGGATCAAACAAGCCACAATAAAAAATATATAAAAAGCTTCAAGTAAATATTTAAAATAGTGCTAATTACTTTTTAATATAGTTAAAAATGATAATGAATCAAGTTTTTTAGTTTATTTTTCTTTAATCCACTCACCGTTATGATTTACAGTATAGCCATCCACAGTCGTATTAACAGCTAAGGCGCCTGAAGAGTAAGAATAGTACCATTTACCAGAGACTTGATACCAACCTGTTTTCATTGCCCCTGAACTATCCAGATAATACCACAGACCATTTTCCTTTAACCATCCTGTCTGCATTTCACCAGATGATTTCAAATAATACCAGCTGGAGCCATCTTTCAGCCATCCCGTCGCCTTAGAACCATCTGATTTGAAATAATACCAACTACCATTTATTTTCTTCCAACCGACAGTCAGAACATTATTGGAACTACCTTCTGGTTGATTCTGCGATGAAGCAACCTCCTCTAACTGAATATAACGACGATTTCCACTATAAGATATATAACTCAACCACTTGTATCCATCTTTTTCAAGAATTTGATCATAATGAACATTCTCCCCAGAATAATAGTAATCAATCACAGTTGCGCTAGCTAGGGGCTGAGTCTTGATAGCAGATTTAGCCTTAAAAAAATGTGTTCCCCCTGTTGAAGCCGAGGATTGACTGTGCCCAACACTGCCACCAGATAAATCTTTAAAATGAATAAAACCAGTCATAGTATTCGTCTTCACAACACGCTTGTTATAAGATTCCCTTATTCCATAGTTGTATTCTTCAATCTCAATCTGATCTCCCATTACATTTGACACCCAAGCAACATGACCATAAGTCCCTGCAGTAGACCAAGCAATGGAGCCAATAGCTGGTGTATTGTCTACACGATATCCTTCACGACGAGCACGATAGCCCCATTCATTCGCATTTCCATAAGCTGCCGGAATCTCAAAACCATTGACATTACTCAAACGAAAGGCTGCAAAAGAAGTACACTGACGAGAATACATTCGCCACTTATCAATCTCCTGGCTCCCATTTTTATAATGAGCAGGATAATCATCCCCACGTGCAATCGATCCATTTCCTCCGGAATAGGCATATACACTATCACCCGCTGCTAGCATCAATCCTACTACTAAAAAAGGAACAACCTTTTTAACTGATTTTCTAAAAGAAAACCTTATCTCTGTTACTTTGAATGGTAAAACTTTCATTCTTCCTCCTTGAAAATAATATAAATCGAAGATTGCCTTCACTTAAACTATTCGGAGAAAAAAGAAAAAGTGAGAAAATTTCTCACTTTAGTCAAGATAATGAATCAAATTCTTTTCTGTAAGAATATCTGAATAAGTAAAGGATTCAACGAAAACATTAGCTTGTTTATCTCCTTCAACATTTCCAAATTCAACGATAAATAGGGATGGATAAACCTCAATTAGCTTACCCAATCTATTTTTTTGGCGCTTACGACCATTCTCCAAAGTCATTTCTACAACTTGTCCCTCATGTGCCTTGATTTCTTCTTTGATTTTTTTCATCTTGGCTACATCTGTAAATGCATCTGACATCTTATGCCTCCCTCTTTGAGATACTTGAAAATTTATTGTATTCTTTTTGGAAAATTAATTCCACAGTTCCACGAGCTCCACTACGGTTTTTCTCGATAATAACTTCTACCTTATTATTTGGTATGCCTTCCTCTTCTTCACCACCACGCTCATAATAATCGTCGCGATAGAGAAAGGCTACGATATCAGCATCCTGCTCGATAGATCCCGATTCACGAATATCCGACAAGACCGGTCTCTTGTCCTGACGTTGTTCTACACCACGAGACAACTGACTCAGAGCAATTACGGGAACCTTCAGTTCCTTAGCTAAAATTTTCAACTGACGAGAAATTTCTGAAACTTCTTGTTGACGATTTTCTCGGCCTGTACCTGTAATCAATTGCAAGTAATCTATCAAAATCAAACCAAGATTTCCAGTTTCTTGAGCCAGTTTACGAGAACGAGAACGAATTTCTGTAATCCGAATCCCTGGCGTATCATCAATATAGATACTGGCGTTAGCTAGATTCCCTTGAGCAATGGTATATTTTTGCCATTCCTCATCGGTCAATTGACCCGTACGGATAGAGTGAGACTCTACCAAACCTTCTGCAGCTAACATACGGTCTACTAGACTTTCTGCACCCATCTCGAGCGAAAAGATAGCAACCGTTTTGTCCAACTTGGTCCCAATATTCTGAGCAATATTCAAGGCAAAAGCTGTCTTACCAACCGCCGGACGAGCTGCTAAGATAATCAACTCCTCCTCATGAAGACCAGTCGTCATATGATCCAAGTCACGATAGCCTGTCGCAATCCCTGTAATATCAGTCGTTTGTTGCGAGCGAGCTTCCAGATTTCCAAAGTTGACATTCAACACATCTCGAATATTCTTAAATCCACTTCGATTAGCATTTTCACTGACATCAATCAGGCCTTTTTCTGCCTGAGCAATGATTTCATCAGCTGGTTGCGAAGCCTCGTAAGCTTGATTGACAGACTCTGTCAACTTGGCGATTAATCGCCGTAACATAGCCTTTTCTGCAACAATTTTAGCATAATACTCCGCGTTAGCAGAAGTTGGCACAGAATTGACAATCTCAACCAAGTAAGACAGGCCACCAATATTCTGTAAATCACCTTGATTATCAAGAATGGTACGAACCGTTGTTGCATCTATAGCATCGCCACGGTCGGATAAATCAACCATAGCTTGGAAAATCAAACGATGGGCATACTTAAAAAAGTCCCGAGACTCAATATATTCTCGAACAAAAACAAGCTTACTCTCGTCAATAAAGATAGCTCCCAAAACGGATTGCTCAGCTAAGATATCTTGAGGTTGTACTCGTAACTCTTCTACTTCTGCCATCAGACTTCCCTTCCTTTTACAATCTTGTCAAGAAGGTGTAAATTATCCTTCTTTCACACGAAGATTGATTACACTTGTGATATCTTGATAGATTTTCACTGGTACATCAATCAAACCAACCGCTCGAATCGGAGCTTGTACTTGAATATGACGTTTATCAATCTTAATTCCAAATTGCTTTTGCAATTCTTCTGCAATCTTCTTATTGGTAATAGAACCAAAGGTACGGCCATCTGGACCAACCTTTTCAACAAATTCTACAACAGTTTCTTCTGCTTCAAGTTGGGCTTTAATTGCTTTTGCTTCTGCAATCATCTCAGCGTGAGCTTTCTCTTCCGATTTTTGTTTACCACGTAGTTCACCTACAGCTTGGGCAGTCGCTTCTTTTGCTAGGTTCTTTTTGATAAGAAAGTTTTGCGCATAC
Source organism: uncultured Streptococcus sp. (assembly GCA_963545095.1). Lineage (GTDB taxonomy): Bacteria > Bacillota > Bacilli > Lactobacillales > Streptococcaceae > Streptococcus. Next base: position 8,938 of record CAUUIG010000021.1, on the reverse strand, counting down.
CCTGTTGGTACTTCCTTAATTTCGCCTTTTTTACCTTTTCCTTTAACATCTGCTAAAAAGATTACTTTCATTCTTCTTTCTCCTTTTCCTTTATTTCATTTAATACAATTTCTGTCAGTTTTTCACCCGCTTCTGACAAGGTTAAATCTTTAATTTGAGCTGCAGCTAAATTAAAGTGGCCTCCACCTCCCAGCTCTTCCATAATCCGTTGTACATTCAGTTTACTACGACTTCGAGCTGAGATAGAGATAAATCCTTGTGTATTCTTCGCAAGAACAAAACTCGCTTCAATACCTGACATAGCTAACATGGCATCTGCTGCCTTACTAATAACAACTGTATCATAGCATTTCGAGTCCGTGGCCTCTGCTATCAATACATCTGAACCTAATTTACGCCCCTGTAAAATCAGTTCATTGACCTCACGATATTCTTCAAAATCTGTCGCAGCGATTTCTTGGATAGCAATACTATCACTTCCTCTCGTTCTGAGGTAACTAGCAACATCAAATGTCCGACTAGTCACTCGTGAGGTGAAATTTTTAGTATCCAGCATCATACCAGCCATCAAGACGCTTGCTTGCATACGACTCAAACGATTTTTCTTAGAATTCTGGAACTGAATCAATTCCGTTACCAACTCACTGGCACTACTTGCACCACTTTCGATATAAGTGATAACTGCATTGTCTGGGAAATCCTGATCCCGTCTGTGGTGGTCAATAACAATAGTTTGAGTAAACAAATCATAAAATTCTTTTGATAATGTTAAGGCTGTCTTTGAATGGTCTACAAGAATCAACAAAGAACGATTGGTCACCATCCCCATTGCATCCTTAACAGACAACAACTTCGTAACTCCTTCTTTTTCTAAGAATGAAACAGCTCGTTCAATATCTGGTGACATTTGTTCTTCGTCATAAATAGCATAGCTATTTTCAGTCACATTACTAGCAAATAACTGCATACCTACAGCAGAACCCAAAGCATCCATATCTAGATTTTTGTGACCAACTACAAAAACCTGATCTACACTTCGAATCTTATCTGAAATAGCTGTCATCATAGCGCGCGTACGGGTCCGTGTACGCTTGATTGAGGCAGCAGACCCACCACCAAAATAAACTGGATTTTTCGTTTCCTCATTCTCCTTGACAACCACTTGGTCGCCACCACGCACTTCAGCCAAGTTCAAATTAAGCAAAGCAACTTTCCCGATTTCATCATGATTTCCATCACCATAAGAAAATCCCATACTTAAGGTCAATGGCAACTGTCTCTGTTTCGACTCTTCTCTGAAAGCATCAATAACAGAAAATTTATCATTCATCAAGCCCTCAAGCACCGTATAGTCCGTAAACAGATAAAAACGATCCATACTCACTCGACGGGAGAACATGGCATATTTACCAGCAAATTCTGAAACAAAATTGGCTACAAAACTATTGATATGACTGATATCAGACTCTGATGTTTCATCTTCTAAATCATCGTAGTTGTCAACAGAGACGATTCCAATCACAGGTCGACTCGTTACTAACTCAACAGTCGCTTCATATTCTCCAGACACATCAAAGAAGTAAAGAACTCCAGATACCTTGTCCATATGAACCGAATAACGGGTCTCCCCCAAGGTGGCATAGGATCCTGGATTTCCTACCGATGCCTTGATAATTGTTTGAATTAATGCCACATCAATTTCGCCCACTTCATTAGTCAAAATCAATTCAGCGTAAGGATTGAACCATTCAACTTCACCTGACGATAAGTCTAGTTTAATAACTCCGACAGGCATCTGTTCTAACAAGGTTGTCAAACTATCTTCAGCTTGGTGGTTTACATACTGGATTTGTTCTACTTCACTCTTTGAGTAGTAGTCTCTCTGATGGATGAATAGTAAAATATATGAACCCAAAATAAGTAGCAAAAGAAATAGCGTTATCAGTGTATTCGTTACAAAAACAAGTTGCACAGATAGCACTCCGAACGCCACTATTCCTAATATTAAGGGAAAAATAGGACTTACATAAAATTTTTTCATTCCAAACCTCTTGGCACCCATTATACCATAATAACCACCAAAAAGCGACTTTTTAAAAGTGTAATCAGTAATTCTATCAATTATAAGAAAAAGGAGGTTTACAATTCAGTAAACCTTCCTTTACACATATTGAAATTAAGATTCTTTAACTTCTAACAAGCCAATCTCGCCATCCTCACGACGATAAATCACATTAGTTGTTTGATCTTCAACATCCACATAGATAAAGAAATCATGTCCCAACAAATCCATCTGTAGAATAGCTTCTTCCAAATCCATTGGTTTTAAATCAATTTGTTTTGAACGAACAACTCTAGACTGGACAACATTTGGATCTTCCACCAAAGCATCTGTAAATAATTGACTAGTTGCTACCTTATTTTTATTTTTACGCTCGATTTTTGTTTTATTTTTACGAATCTGACGTTCAATTTTATCGGTTACAAGGTCAATTGAACCATACATATCTTGAGACACATCTTCTGCACGAAGAGTAATTGAGCCAAGCGGAATCGTCACCTCCACTTTAGCCGTTTTTTCACGATACACCTTCAAGTTAACTCGAGCATCCAACTCTTGTTCAGCTTGAAAATACTTTTCGATCTTTTCGAGTTTAGAAACTACATAATCACGAATTGCTTCTGTTACTTCTAGGTTTTCACCACGGATACTATATTTAATCATATGAGTACCTTCTTTCTAAACATTTTTGTTTTTCTGATTTCATTATAACGCTTTCATTTTATTTTTGCAAATTTTTTCCTCATCTTACAAGGGAAAATGTTTTCACATCCTCAGCACCCGCTTCTTCCAGCAGTCTCTTCACACGATTTATAGTTGTTCCAGTAGTATAAATATCATCTATAAGTAGGATTTTTTTAGGAATAGTGACTCCACTTTTAATAAAGAAAGGAAATTCTGTCTCCAAACGCTCTGAACGACTTTTAGAAGAACTAGCTCGCTCTTCTCTCTTTTCTAATAAATCCAGATACGCAAAGCCTGCTGCATCTACCAAGCCTTCAACCTGATTAAATCCTCTGTTAGCATATCTCTCCTTACTTAATGGAATAACGACAAATTGATACTCTTTGTACTTTTTTAACTCCTCACTTAAAAATGAAGCGAACACTTTTCTTAAAAGGAAGTCTCCATCAAACTTATACCGACTGAAAAAATCCTTCATAGCTTGATTGTAAGTAAAAATCGCTCTATGACTGACCTCAACTCCTTCTTTACACCAAAATTGACAATCTTGACACTTCGTTGACAAACCTGTTTTCATACAGTTTGGACATTTCTCTTCTCCAATCCTCTCAAAAGTAGAATCACAATCTAAACAAAGACAGGAGACATCATTCCTCAGAAGTAAGAGACTACTAAAAGTTAAAACAGCCTTCATAGTCTGCTCACATAATAAGCACTTCATAGCCCCGCCTCCTTATTCATCTGCTGAATTTCCTTAATTGCCTTCTTGATTGAAGCATTTAACCCGTCATGGAAGAAAAGCAAATCTCCTGTCGGTCTGTCCATACTCCGACCGACACGTCCTCCAATCTGTATTAAACTAGACTTGGTAAACAGACGATGATTAGCCTCTACTACGAAAACATCCACACAAGGGAAGGTAACTCCACGCTCCAATATTGTCGTACTGATAAGTATTGTCAGTTCTCCATCTCGAAAAGCTTGTACCTGCTCTAATCGATCTTCCGTAACTGAAGACACAAAACCAATTTTCTCATGCGGAAATTCCTTCTGTAAGACTTCTTTTAATTGCTCCCCTTTCTTAATTTCTGAAGCAAAAATGAGTAACGGATAAACTGTCTTTCTCTGCTTCTCAATATAAGACTTTAGCTTTGGTGACAACCGACTTTTCTCTAAACAGTGATTAAAATCGGATAACCAGACAGGTTTAGGAATAATCAAAGGATTTCCATGAAATCGTCTTGGCAAACTCAATCGTTTTAATTCTCCGATGCGAACCTTCCTATCTAACTCATCTGTAGAAGTTGCTGTTAAAAAGACTCTCAATCCATTCTCCTTTACACTATTCTTGACAGCATGGTAAAGCGTGGGATTGTCAACATAAGGAAAGGCATCTACTTCATCCACTATCAGCAAATCAAAAGCTTGATAAAACTTCAATAACTGATGGGTCGTCGCAACAACTAGTGGTGTTCGAAAATACGGCTCTGATTCTCCGTGTAGTAAAGATATCTCGCAAGCAAAACCATCTTGCAGGCGCTTGTACAGCTCCAAACAAACATCTATGCGAGGACTGGCCAAACACACTGCACCACCCCTATTAATCACCTTAGCCACAACTTGATAAATCATTTCTGTCTTTCCAGCCCCTGTCACCGCATGAACTAAAGTTGGCTCTTGCTTCTCTACTGCTTGAATCAGTCCCTCTGACACCTTCTCTTGAAAAGGAGTTAATTGACCACGCCATTTAAGAACATCTTGCTTCGGAAAATCCTCCTGTGGAAAATAGTATAAAGCTTGATCACTCCTGACTCGCTTCATAATTAAGCACTCCCGACAATAGTAAGCACCGATGGGCAAATACCATTCTTCTAGAATAGTACTATTACAACGTTGACAGAAAAATTTCCCCTTCTCCTTTCTCATTGCTGGAAGTTTCTCCGCCAACTGACGTTCCTCTTCTGTTAATTCATTCTCCGTAAACAAACGACCGAGATAATTTGGATTTACTTTCATACTTCTTTATTCGTAAAAACCTAGCGCTTTAGATGATTTTTTAGTACAATTAAATCATGGAATTTAGAACAATTAAAGAGGACGGTCAAGTCCAAGAAGAAATCAAAAAATCCCGCTTTATCTGTCATGCCAAGCGTGTTTATAGCGAAGAAGAGGCTCGTGACTTCATTACTGCTATCAAGAAAGAACACTACAAAGCTACGCATAACTGCTCTGCCTTCATTATTGGGGAACGTAGTGAAATCAAACGTACAAGTGATGATGGTGAGCCCAGTGGTACTGCTGGCGTTCCCATGCTTGGGGTACTAGAAAATCACAATCTTACTAATGTCTGTGTGGTCGTGACACGCTACTTTGGTGGCATTAAGCTAGGCGCTGGAGGATTGATTCGTGCTTACGCAGGTAGTGTCGCCTTAGCTGTCAAAGAAATTGGCATCATTGAAATAAAGGAACAAGCTGGCATTGCTATTCAAATGTCTTACGCTCAGTATCAAGAGTACAGTAACTTCCTTAAGGAACATAATCTCATGGAACTGGATACAAACTTTACAGATCAAGTCGGTACGATGATTTATGTTGATAAAGAAGAAAAAGAAACTATTAAAGCTTCACTTGTGGAATTTTTTAATGGAAAAGTCACTTTAACTGATCAAGGTTTACGCGAAGTTGAGGTTCCTGTAAACCTAGTGTAAATAATAGATAATACAGTGTTTCACCGCTACTTTAATTAGCAACATAAAAAGGTGCTTACCAAGACTTACTAGAAAATGAAGCAATTCAAAAAGAAAACTGATAACTTTCTTCTTTACACCTATTTACTAGAATTAGCTTATCACAATCGCTTGAAAATTAATGGCTTAGACCTGTGATATAAAAAAATCCTATCACTTCGATAGGATTTCTATATTTTACAAATGGTATAGATAGCGTTATACTAGAAATATCTTATACAAAGAGGTATTCATATGTCTATTTATAACAACATTACTGAACTAATCGGTCAAACTCCGATTGTTAAACTCAACAACATCGTGCCAGAAGGTGCTGCGGATGTCTATGTAAAGCTTGAAGCATTTAACCCTGGTTCTTCTGTAAAAGACCGTATTGCTCTTAGCATGATTGAAAAAGCTGAACAAGACGGTATTCTGAAACCTGGTTCTACTATTGTTGAAGCAACAAGTGGAAACACTGGTATTGGACTTTCATGGGTAGGGGCTGCTAAAGGGTATAAAGTCGTCATCGTTATGCCTGAAACTATGAGTGTAGAACGACGTAAGATTATCCAAGCTTATGGCGCTGAACTCGTCCTAACTCCTGGCAGCGAGGGAATGAAAGGTGCTATTGCTAAGGCTCAAGAAATCGCTGCTGAACGTGATGGTTTCCTTCCTCTTCAATTTGACAATCCAGCTAATCCAGAAGTACACGAAAGAACAACAGGAGCTGAGATACTAGCTGCTTTCGGTAAAGATGGATTAGATGCCTTTGTTGCTGGAGTTGGTACCGGTGGAACAATTTCTGGTGTTTCTCATGCACTCAAATCAGCAAATTCAAACATTCAAGTTTATGCAGTGGAAGCTGATGAATCTGCTATTCTATCTGGTGAAAAACCTGGTCCTCACAAAATTCAAGGTATCTCAGCTGGATTTATTCCTGATACACTTGATACAAAGGCTTATGATGGTATCGTTCGTGTAACGTCAGACGATGCTCTAGCACTCGGCCGTGAAATTGGTGGAAAAGAAGGTTTCCTTGTAGGGATTTCTTCAGCTGCAGCTATCTACGGAGCCATCGAGATTGCCAAAAAATTAGGCACAGGTAAGAAAGTCCTTGCTCTAGCACCAGATAACGGTGAACGTTATCTCTCTACAGCACTCTATGAATTTGAAGTTTAGTCTCCTAAATACACTTAGCCCTTATTATAGGGCTTTTTATTTTTACCTTGAAAATAGGAAGCTCTCCCTATAGGGATCGACTGCATAGAAAAAAGGAAGCAAATTTACTTCCTTTCTATAATTAGTTATTCAAGGCTGCTGCCATTGTAGCTGCAACTTCAGCTTCAAAGTCGTTTGCAGCTTTTTCGATACCTTCACCAACTTCAAAGCGAGCGAACTCAACTACTGAAGCGTTAACTGATTCAAGGTATGCTTCAACTGTCTTGCTGTCATCCATGATGTAAACTTGTGCAAGAAGTGTGTAAGCTTGGTCAACTTTAGTGTTGTCAAGCATGAAGCGATCCATTTTACCTGGGATGATTTTGTCCCAGATTTTTTCTGGTTTACCTTCTGCAGCCAATTCAGCTTTGATGTCAGCTTCAGCTTGCGCGATTACTTCATCAGTCAATTGAGCTTTTGATCCATACTTCAAGTGTGGAAGAGCTGGTTTGTTAACCATTGCACGGCTTTCGTTGTCTTGGTCGATTACGTGGTTCAATTGTGCCAACTCATCTTTAACGAATTGCTCATCCAATTCTTTGTAAGAAAGAACTGTTGGTTTCATCGCTGCGATGTGCATTGACAATTGTTTAGCAAGTGCTTCGTCTCCACCTTCAACAACTGAAATAACACCGATACGTCCACCGTTATGTTGGTATGCTCCAAAGTGTTGTGCATCTGTTTTTTCAATCAATGCAAAGCGACGGAATGAGATTTTTTCTCCGATAGTTGCTGTTGCAGATACGTATGCAGCTTCAAGAGTTTCACCTGAAGGCATTGTCAAAGCAAGTGCTTCTTCATTGTTAGCAGGTTTTCCTTCAGCAATAACTTTAGCTGTGGTATTTACCAATTCAACAAATTGAGCGTTTTTCGCAACGAAGTCAGTTTCAGCGTTTACTTCAATAACTGCTGCAACATTACCGTTAACATAAACACCAGTCAAACCTTCTGCAGCAACACGGTCAGCTTTCTTAGCTGCCTTAGCCATACCTTTTTCACGAAGCAATTCAATCGCTTTTTCGATGTCACCGTCTGTTTCTACAAGCGCTTTTTTAGCGTCCATAACGCCGGCACCAGATTTTTCACGCAACTCTTTTACAAGTTTAGCTGTAATTTCTGCCATTTTGATTCTCCTATATTTTTTAAAAATAGGAGAGCCGGGCTAAGCCCCGCCCTCCTAGGTAATTACTATTTGTATAAATTAAGCGTTGTCGCCTTCTACAACTTCAACGATTTCTTCGATTGAATCTGCTTGAGCTTCTGAAGCTGCAAATTCTGCTTCAACTGCTGCTACAGCATCTTCACCTTGGCGACCTTCGATGATAGCGTCTGCCAATTTAGCTGTGATCAACTTAACTGCGCGGATAGCGTCATCGTTAGCTGGGATGATTACATCGATATCATCTGGATCAGTGTTTGTGTCAACCATCGCTACAACTGGGATTCCCAATTTTTTAGCTTCTTTAACAGCGATTTGCTCTTTATGTGGGTCAACTACGTACATCACGTCTGGAATACGAGGCATATCTTCGATACCACCCAAGAATTTTTCAAGACGTGCACGTTGTTTGTTAAGAAGTGCAACTTCTTTCTTAGGAAGAACTTCGAAGATTCCTTCTTCTTCCATGCGTTTGATTTCTTTCAAACGAGCGATACGTTTTTGGATTGTTCCCCAGTTTGTAAGGGTACCACCCAACCAACGGTGGTTGATGTAGTATTGACCTGAACGTTCTGCTTCTTCATTAACAGCGTCAGCAGCTTGTTTCTTAGTACCAACAAACAATACAACTGCATCGTTAGCTGCTGCATCACGCATGAAGTCGTATGCTTGGTCAGCGTATTTTACAGTTTGTTGCAAGTCGATAACGTGGATTCCGTTACGCTCAGTAAAGATGTACTTAGCCATCTTAGGGTTCCAGCGACGAGTTTGGTGACCAAAGTGTACACCAGCCTCAAGAAGTTGTTTCATTGAAATTACTGCCATGAGTATTTCTCCTTTTTGTTTTTTTCCTCTTCTTGACTTCAACTCGCAAAACGACCCAAGGGCAACTGCTTCACAATTCATCAAGAATGAGTATTATCGTTCACACGACAAGTTTCATTTTACCATACTTTTTTAATATTTTCAAGATATTTTAGTAGATTTTTAAAGTAGGTAACTTCTCAAAGTAACTTCCACTTGCCCAACCGAAGTGGAAATTAGTCTAAAACGGATTTTTATGGTGAAATTAAGTATGAGACGTTT